>NZ_JADQ01000028.1:0-61216 GCF_000518465.1 Paenibacillus sp. J14
TGATCCAGCGATAGGTTTCGTAACCCGTGGGTCCTGCCTCGTAGCAAAACGATAGCGTTTCGGCCGGTCCCAGCTCTTTGATAAGCTTGCGTAACGCTGCCGGTGTGTGGGGAATGCTCCCGTAATAGCGTGGAGCTTCCCCGCTCACATCTGCAATNGCAACCGAAATTTTTTCTTTGGATACATCTAAACCGACGAATTTTGTGGTAGACTGCATAGTATCAGCTCTCCTTTGCTATGTAGCTCTGAAATGGTTTGGTTTATACTACACTATCCATTTTAACCTACGAGATGTAGCAATTTGGAGGGCTGTCTTTGTTTTACGTTCATCTTAGCTAGAACGGGAAATGACGCGGGAAATCGAAAATAAGGTCTTTTGGGTCCGTTAGAACTCTGCGGAAAGGAGCAGAGCAGGGAGCACGGTGCACAGTGTACGGAGTAGGGAGCGGGGCACAGGGCACGCCTTTTATACGCATGGTTCGAGCCATCGCAGGGCAAACCAGCTGCTGGTAGTTGTCCCAACCCCGCTTTTTTCAACGTACTAGACAGTAGGTCCGATAACGTTCCCTTCCACTGGCAACCAATAGATGCTGTTTTTGAACTAATTTGTGCAAAACACGTCTAGCGTGTCGATCTGAGATCCGCAAATGCTCTGACAGTTCCATTGGACTAAAGGGTCGCAACAGTCGTCTCGCAAAACGTACTGTTTCTGCCTCCAGCCAATCTAAATTTGGTTGTACCGCTAGGGTTATGAATTTGCCGACCAAAGACAGGACCAGCTGTTGGCATTGCTTGGGTTCCTCTACGATTGACAAGTAAGCGACAGGGAGTAACGTCCAGCCATCCAAGGCCAATAAACTGTGACGCCAACACAAATCCTTAAAACGCCGGACGTCTAAATCTCTTGCATGGGGGCCGTATCCTTGAATCTCAATCGCCCCCTTAGCTATGCCTGCCCCTGGAAGATAAGCGAGGTCCAAGTATCGATAACCGTTGTTAAAGTCACGCACCTCCCATTCCGGATACAAATGATCAAATTGCCCAATGGCCGGGAACCAAACGAACCTCAAAAACTCCATAGTGCCGTGCCCTAACCCCTTTTTGAGGAGCTCCAATCGTCTAGGATTCTTCTCTTCCTCCATTTGTTGTGTCATCCACGCATCAAACGCTTGGTCAAATTTCATCCCAATTACCCCTTCCTCCATTTAAAAATAAAAACGCCGTCCCGATACCTCCCTGCCCAATCAGGGTCGAGGTATCAAGACGGCGTGTGCTTCACGTCCGATTTAAGAAATAGTTTATCGTGTTAATCACATTCAAGCAATGGTTTCTCTATGAGGTCCCTGCAGCATGATCCTTCTAACGGACCGAGAGGACCTTATTTCATCCATAGTCTTACGCGATAATTGTTAACGGACACCAGTGACGTTATTTGGTGCAAAATCGGGCATAGCCGACGAGAAACCAGTCAATAAGGGCTCTCTGGTCCGTTAGCCCGGGAAATCGTCCGGGAAATAGCAAATAGCGTCTTTGTGGTCCGTTAGAGCCAGCGTACAACAAGAGACACTCTACTCCTGCAACTGCCGCAATACTGTGATTTCCACCCGGCGATTTTTTGAGCGGCCTTCGGGTGTGTCGTTGTCGGCGGCGGGGCGGGTGTCGGCGTAACCGGCGTATTGGAAATGCTGCGGATCTAACTTCTCCTTGTCCACGAAAAACCTCAGCACCGACAGCGCTCTGGCTCCTGACAGCTCCCAGTTGTCCTTGTACTTCGAGGCGTACACAATCGGGAGATTGTCCGTATGGCCTTCAATGCTGATGACCGTGTCAAGCTGTCGGAACAAGCTGGCGAGCTTGGCGAGTGTTTTGGTGGAGCCGCTTTTGAGATCAGCCTTACCGGTGTCGAACAGAAACCGGTCGTCTAATGTGATCGAGATGCCTTGGGGCAGGTCAGCCACATGGATTTGATCCTCCAGCGAATTGTCTTTGATGTAACTCTCAATGAGCATCATCAAATTGGCGAGATCTTCCTCCTGCTTGCGAAAAGCAAGCTCCCGTTCTGTCAACGGAGCCTGCCCGCTGCTGTCCGCTTGACCTGTCGTGCCTTGTCCTTCGCCTTGCTTACTGCCATTTTCGGCTGAAGCCGGCGGATTTTTGTGAGTGTACCGGTCGGCCGTCCCTGTAATTCCACTGCCTAACTCCAGGATGGAATCGCCGCCTTTGAACGTGTGCTGGAGGGAGGAGGTCACGACCTCATATTTTTCCACGTCTAACCGGCTCATGGCGTACATCATCACGAAAAAAATCAACAACAGCGTAATCAAATCCGCATAGGTGATCATCCAGCGGTCCTTCGCATCGCTCCGCACTGAGCGGCGTGCACGTCGGCGAGATTCACGCGTCGAAACGTCCGGCTCGTTCATTTTTTCCGATTTACTGGAAAATCTCATAATTCATTCTCCTCGGAGGCTTGAATGCGAGAGCTGCTTCCGAAGCTGACCGGTTTCTCTGCCGGACCGTTATCCGACAGAAGACGCGCGGTTTCCGCAGTATAGGATTCCAGCTTTCGCCGGACAAGCAGTGGATGGTCGCCGTTTTGGATCGACAAGATTCCTTCCAGCATCATTTCCATCCGGTCGATTTCGTCATCGCCGCGCGCTTTAATTTTGGAGGCGATCGGTAGAAAGATCAGGTTGGCACTAGCTACCCCATACAACGTTGCCGTAAAAGCAAGCGCAATCGAAGGCCCCAATGCGGTTGGTTCGGATAAGCTGCCAAGGACGTGGATAAGCCCCATCACCGTACCGATGATCCCCATTGTTGGGGCGTATCCGCCGGCCGATTCGAAGATTTTGGCGTAGCCGTCATATTTTTTTGATACCGCATCGATTTCCAGCTCCATGATTTGCCGTACCATTGACCGATCTGTTCCATCCACCACCAGTTGAATCCCCTCGCGCAAAAAAGGATCCTGATGCTCCGCCGCCTTCTTCTCCAAAGCCAATACGCCTTCGCGGCGGGAAGTGGAGGACATGTCCACGATATCCTCGATCACGTCGTCCTGTGCCGGGGATTTGCTCATGAACGCCAGTGCCAGTGCCTTCGGCACCGTTCGCAGCTTGGCAACCGGGAAGCTGATCAACACGGCAGCAAAGGTGCCGCCAAACACAATTAAAGCGGCTGTAACCTGCAACAGACCGCCTAGCTGACCGCCTTCGAGCGTAAATCCGCCAACAAGGGCGGCGAGACCAACAATGATGCCTACCAACGTTGCAATATCCATGAAATATGAACAACTCCTATCTTCGACTTACCGTTTGCATCTATAGGATGAAAAAGGTATAATACATGGGAACACCTATTCCTATTTTGATAAATTTAGGAAGGGCGCAGGCGTTAAGCTTGGTTTATTCATCGGAAGGATGACGATCCTAGTTTATATGTAGAAACAAACTTCTTGAGTAACCAAACTCATGTCATAAATAAAAATAATGTCAAATGACGCCTCTAGTATTCCATTTTAGACGATAGGGTGATGTTGGACAATGAGTGAAATCGTGGTTAGCGACAATAAATTCGAGCTGATCTCCGAATATACGCTGCAAGGCGACCAGCCGGAGGCGGTGCGTCAATTGGTGGAAGGCGTGCTGGCTGGGAAAAAGCACCAAACACTGCTCGGGGCCACGGGGACGGGTAAAACGTTTACGATCGCGAATACGATAGCGAAGCTCGGACGACCCACCCTCGTCATTGCGCACAACAAGACGTTGGCAGCGCAGCTGGCCAGCGAATTTCGTGAATTTTTCCCCAAAAACTCTGTTGATTACTTCGTCAGTTACTACGACTACTACCAACCGGAAGCCTACATCCCTTCCTCCGACACCTACATTGAGAAAGATTCCAGCATTAATGAAGAAATCGATAAACTGCGGCACTCGGCGACCAGCGCGCTGTTCGAGCGGCGGGATGTCATCATTGTGGCGAGTGTGTCGTGTATTTACGGTCTCGGTTCGCCGATGGAGTACCGTAATTTGGTGCTGTCTCTGCGGGTAGGGATGGAGAAGCCGCGTAATCAAATTTTAAGCCGGCTGGTGGATATCCAATATCAACGGAACGATATCAATTTCGTACGCGGTACGTTTCGGGTGCGCGGCGATGTGCTCGAGATCTTCCCGGCTTCCCATGGGGAGAAGGCGATCCGCGTGGAGTTTTTTGGCGATGAGATTGAGCGGATTACGGAGATCGACGTGCTGACCGGCGAATTGGTTGGGGAGCGGGAGCATGTGGCGATTTTCCCGGCGTCTCACTTCGTGACCCAGGAAGAAACGATGAAGATTGCCCTCCAGAACATCGAACGTGAGCTGGAAGAGCGGTTGGCGGAACTCCGCGCGCAAGGCAAGTTGCTGGAGGCGCAGCGGCTGGAGCAGCGGACGCGGTACGACATCGAGATGATGAGAGAGGTCGGCTTCTGCTCCGGGATCGAGAACTACTCCGGTCCGTTAACATTCCGTGAGCGGGGGGCGACGCCGTATACGTTGCTGGATTATTTTCCGGACGATATGTTGATTGTCATCGATGAGTCTCACGTCACACTGCCGCAGATCCGGGCAATGTACAATGGTGACCAGGCGCGTAAAAATGTGCTGGTTGAACACGGATTCCGCTTGCCGTCGGCGCTGGATAACCGGCCCCTAAGATTCGAGGAGTTCGAGGAGAAGGCGACGCAGCTGATTTATGTCTCGGCGACGCCAGGCCCTTACGAATTGGAGCATTGCGATACGATGGTCGAGCAGATTATTCGTCCGACTGGCCTGCTGGATCCGGTCATTGAGGTGCGGCCAACGAAGGGGCAAATCGATGATCTGATCGGAGAAATCCGTGACCGCATCGCTAAAGACGAACGCGTGCTGGTAACGACGTTAACGAAGAAGATGGCTGAGGACTTGACCGATTACCTCAAGGAAGTTGGTATCAAGGTAAGGTATCTTCACTCTGATATTAAAACGCTGGAGCGGATGAGTATTTTGCGCGACCTGCGGTTGGGAACGTTCCATGTTCTGATCGGGATCAACCTGCTGCGGGAAGGTCTGGATTTGCCAGAGGTTTCGCTGGTGGCGATTTTGGATGCCGACAAGGAAGGCTTCCTCCGTTCAGAGCGCTCGCTGATTCAGACGATTGGCCGGGCTGCGCGGAACGCGGATGGCCGCGTGCTGATGTACGCTGACACGATCACGGAGTCGATGGATAAGGCGATCAAGGAAACCGAGCGGCGGCGCAGCATCCAGATCGCGTACAACGAGAAGCACGGCATCACGCCGCAGACGATTCGCAAGAAAGTCCGCGATGTGATCGAGGCAACCAAGGTCGCAGAGAGCAAAGCGGATTATCTGGCCGATGCCAAAGGCAAGATGTCCAAGCGCGACCGCGAAGCGATGATCGCTCGTCTCGAAGCCGAGATGAAAGAAGCGGCCAAGAACCTGCAATTCGAGCGCGCGGCCGAGCTGCGTGATGCGATCCTCGAACTGCGGGCGGAGGCATAAGCGTAGGCGAGCTGGCGCCGTTTAGCAATATGAGCCAGCCATAGGTTAGTCAAACAAGATTGCTGACCTATGGCCCTGGTTTGGGGCGGCTCATATGGGACTCTTAGGTTGTAAGTTGCTGTAACGGAACGGAGAGACCTTATTTGCTCTAGAGAGCAAGGTTTCTCGTTCTAACGGAACGAGGAGACGCTATTTTGCTTGATAATGCACTAAACGTCGTTATAGCTGGTGAATAAGGTCTCTGGGTTCCGTTAGGACGGGAAATATCCAGGAAATCAACGAATAACGTCGCTACGTTCCGTTAGAATCCGGGCGCCCTGGGAGTGGGGCGTCGGCAAACCAACCCTATGTGAATAGCATCGTGATGGGAAGCCGATTTTTGGAGAAGAAAAGTTAAATCAAGTTTAAAAATCGGGTTTTCAGCACCGAGAAGGTTGGATGAAGGAGGGAGTGAGTAGCGGAGCGTAGGCGGGACTACGTGAGCAACGGAGCGACCGACTGAATTCAAGATTCGACGTCGAAATACTCCTATGAAATAGCCTCGTGATGGGAAGCCGATTTTTAAACAACCTATTAATAAGGGAGATGAAGTTGTTGGGTCGCGAGAACATAGTCATCAAAGGCGCCAGAGCGCACAATCTGAAAAACATAGATGTCACAATACCGCGCGACAAGTTTGTCGTGCTTACGGGGTTGAGCGGCTCCGGCAAGTCATCGCTTGCCTTCGATACGATTTATGCCGAAGGGCAACGCCGTTACGTGGAGTCGTTGTCTGCGTACGCCCGACAGTTTTTGGGGCAAATGGATAAGCCGGATGTGGATTCGATCGAAGGATTGTCCCCAGCCATCTCCATCGACCAGAAGACGACGAGCCGCAACCCGCGTTCGACGGTAGGGACCGTTACGGAAATCTATGACTATCTGCGTCTGTTGTACGCCCGGATCGGGCATCCGCATTGCCCGGAGCACGGTATTGAGATTACGTCGCAGACCGTTGAGCAGATGGTGGACCGTATTATGCAATATCCGGAGCGAACGAGATTGCAGATCTTAGCTCCTGTCATTTCCGGCAAAAAGGGCGAGCACAAAAGCTTGTTCAGCGAAATCGCCAAGCAAGGCTTCGTTCGGGTTCGTGTGGATGGTGAGCAGCGCGATTTGTCGGAAAATATTGAACTGGAAAAGAACAAGAAGCATACCATCGAGGTCATTGTCGACCGGATCGTAGTGAAGGAAGATGCACGCAGCCGGCTGGCCGATTCCATCGAAACGGCGCTGAAAATGTCCGGCGGACAAATCCTCGTGGACATTATTGGCCAAGAGGAGCTTCGTTTTAGCTCGAACTATGCTTGCCCGATTTGCGGATTCAGCATCGAAGAGCTGTCGCCGCGGATGTTCTCGTTTAACAGTCCGTACGGGGCTTGCCCAGAGTGCGACGGACTTGGCGTGAAAATGATCATCGACAAGGACTTGCTCATCACGGATCCTTCCAAATCGATTGAGGAAGGCGCATTTGAGGCTTGGGCGGGCGGCACCTCCAACTACTATCCACAGTTTTTGAGATCGGTATGTGAGCATTTTAATATCCCGCAAAATGTACCGGTTTCCGAATTAACGGAAGATCAGATGGACAAGTTGCTCTATGGCACAGGTGATGTGAAGGTAAGGTTCCGCTATGAGAACGATTTTGGCATGACCCGGGATGCCTATGTCACGTTTGAAGGGATTATCCCTAACTTGGAACGGCGTTACCGGGAAACGGCTTCAGAGGGGATCCGCGAGTTCATCGAGCAGTTTATGGGATCCAAGCCTTGTGGTACCTGTCATGGTCACCGTCTGAAGAAAGAGGTTCTGGCCGTAACGGTAAATGATCAGAACATCGCCCACGTGACGTCATTGTCGATCGGCGAAGCCCAAGAGTTCTTTGGGAACTTGGAGCTGACGGATAAGGAAAAATCCATTGCCAACCTGATCCTGAAGGAAATCAATAACCGACTTGGGTTCCTGGTGAACGTCGGCTTGGACTATTTGACGCTTAGTCGTGCAGCTGGAACCTTGTCCGGCGGCGAAGCGCAACGCATCCGGCTGGCGACGCAAATCGGCTCTAGCCTGATGGGCGTCCTGTACATCCTGGACGAGCCTAGTATCGGGCTGCATCAACGGGATAACGATAAGCTGATCTCGGCGTTAACCCACATGCGCGATCTCGGCAATACATTGATCGTCGTTGAGCATGACGAGGATACGATGCTAGCCGCGGACCATATCATCGATATCGGGCCGGGGGCAGGGATTCACGGGGGGCAAGTGATCTCGCAAGGGACACCTCAGGAAATCATGAACGATCCGCGTTCCTTAACGGGTCAATATTTGAGCGGCAAGAAGTTTATCCCGGTACCTTTGTCTCGGCGGAAGCCGGATGGCCGTTGGTTGGAGATCAAAGGGGCGAAGGAAAACAACCTGAAGAACATCAACGTGAAATTCCCAATCGGTGTGTTTACGGCGGTGACCGGGGTATCCGGCTCCGGTAAGTCGACCCTGGTCAACGAGATTTTGTATAAAACGTTGGCTCGCGACTTGAACCGGGCGAGAGTGCGTCCAGGCCAATACAAGGAGATCAAAGGCCTTGAGCATGTGGAGAAGGTCGTCGACATCGACCAGTCTCCAATTGGGCGCACGCCGCGATCCAATCCGGCAACGTACACCGGAGTGTTTGACGATATTCGCGATCTGTTCTCGCAGACGAACGAAGCGAAGGTACGCGGCTACAAGAAAGGCCGATTCAGCTTCAACATTAAAGGTGGTCGCTGCGAAGCCTGCAAAGGTGACGGGATCATCAAAATTGAAATGCACTTCCTGCCGGACGTTTACGTTCCTTGCGAAGTTTGCAAAGGCAAGCGATACAATCGCGAGACGCTGGAAGTCAAATATAAAAACAAGAGCATTGCCGATGTGCTGGAGATGACGATCGAGAATGCTACGGAGTTCTTCCAAAACATTCCGAAAATTCATCGCAAGCTGCAAACGCTGATGGATGTTGGTTTGGGGTATGTGACCCTGGGGCAACCGGCAACGACGTTGTCCGGCGGGGAAGCCCAACGCGTGAAGTTGGCATCGGAATTGTATCGCCGCAGCACCGGCAAAACGATTTACATTCTCGACGAACCTACCACGGGCTTACACGTCGACGATATCGACCGGTTGCTTAAGGTGCTTCATCGCCTGGTTGACTCCGGTGAAACAGTGCTTGTAATTGAGCATAACCTGGACGTAATCAAGACGGCCGACTATTTGATCGACCTGGGGCCGGAAGGCGGCAGCGGAGGAGGAACGGTGATCGCTACCGGCACGCCGGAGGACATCGTGAAGGTGGATAAATCCTATACCGGCCGATACCTGGCGCCGATCCTCAAGCGGGATACGAAACGCACCGCCGAACTTAATCAAGTCGAAGAGAAAGATCGGGAAGTCGTATAGTAGAGAAAAGAGCAGCCTCTATTGAGAGGTTGCTCTTTTTTTTTGGTGCGGCCGGAGCCTCTTTTTGCCCCTCTTTTTGAGGATTATCCCGTTGCATCAGATGGGAACGATCTCTGAACGAAAGGGATAATTGTGGAAAAGAGGCCACAAAGATAAAAAGAAGGCCGGCCCCATAGGGGACCGGCATTTTTTTTCAATGATATCGAATGAAGCTGTTAATGTCCCTCCGCTTACGAGGCGATTCCCGCAGCTAGAATTTGGTTCAGCTGTTCTTGGAACGCCGGAACTCCGACGCGTCGAACGAAATCATGGAACGATTCGGAAGCATTGCGATTCGTTTTGTAGAATAATAGCAACTGCTCGAGGACATAGGCGACCTGGTCGCCTTTGACGCGACCTTTAAGCGCTTGGTTAAACTGGGCTTGCGGCCCGTTAGCTCCACCGCCTAATGTCCCGCCTACAGCAATATCAAATGCGTCAACCATACCTTCCGGCGTCTTGATCAGCGAACCCTGCAAGCCGATATCGGCGATATGTTTTTGGCCGCAAGCATTCGGGCAGCCGATAAAGTGGATGCGAACCTTTTCGTCCAGTTCAACATGTTCATCCAGATATTCTGCAACTTCAGCTGCGCGCCGTTTGGTTTCGACGATGGCCAAGTTGCAAAATTCATTGCCTGTGCAGGAAACGGTCCGGCTCATAAAATGCTTCGGAAACGGCGTTAACCGCTGAAGAACCGGCGCTTGGAGCGCTTCTTCCACTTTGTCGTCCGGAATACCGCTGATCAAAATATTTTGCGACATCGTAGTACGGATTTTGCCCTCGCCGTATTGGTCAGCCACATCGGCCAGCTGCTCCAGCTCATCGGCGTTCAAACGACCCACGGGTACGTTAAGGCCAATATAGTTCAGCCCTTCTTGCTTTTGCGGATGCACTCCGTCGAAATAGGCGGCTTGCCAGCCGACGGTCTTGTCTTCCCCGCGCGACTCCAGCTCACCTACCAGCTCGATTAATTTCTCTTTAAATTTCTCCGGCCCCCAGTCTGCGACAAGAAATTTCAAGCGAGCGTGGTGGCGTTTCTCCCGATAGCCATAATCACGGAATATCGTGGTGACCCCAATGGCCACTTTCAGCACTTCCTCAGGTCTAACGAAAATGTCGAGCGGCTTCGCCAAATGTGGCTTTGCGGATAAACCACCGCCGACCATGACATGAAACCCGATCGTCTCTTTTCCGTCAATCACCTTAACCGCGGGGGTAAAGGCCAAGTCATTGATTTCCGCTTGCGCATTATTGTAAATGTTTGCGGAGATCGACATTTTATATTTTCGCGGCAGGTTGGAGAAGTCACGGTTCAGCAGGAAGAATCGGTTCACTTCCTCCACGATCTCCGTCGTATCGATTAATTCGTCCTTGTCGATCCCGGCCAGCGGATTCCCTACAATGGTACGCGGGCAGTCACCGCAGGCTTCGAACGAATACAGCCCCACCTGATCTAGACGCTCGAAAATATCCGGCAAGTTCTCCACCCGCAGCCAGTGGAACTGGATGGCTTGCCGTGTAGTTACGTCCACCAGGTCACGGCCATACAAGCGAGAAATTTCCGCCAGCGCACGTGCTTGCTTCGTGGTCATGATCCCGGTGTTGATGCGCACGCGCATCATGAAGTGACCGTCTTTTGGCTTTTGTTGATATACGCCGGCCCATTTGAAGCGATCCATATCGTCAGCAGGAATCGAGTCGTAACCTTTCACTGCGTATTCCTCAATGATGGTGCGGATGACGTCCAGCCCGTCTTTTTCCAGTTTAACGAACTCGAATTTGTTTAATTTCTCCGGCTCTTTGGTCCATATCGGTTCATAAGCCATGCGATAACCTCCCTATGTTACGTTTGGGTAAAGAATCCTCAATGGATTCCGTTTATTAATTCCGACAATAAAACTCTGAATAAGGTTATTTTTCATGGTACCATAGAAGCCTAAGAGCGTAAACAAAGAAAAGAATTTTCTGGCATAAGACTTCCTTATGAGCAACTAAAGATCTGGTGATAATGTATTTGTCAATGATATCCTGCATAAAATAAGGCTTAAATCTGGCAGCAAACACGTAAATTCAGCGAAAACTTTGACAAAATCTTGTCTTTCCTCTTGCATCCGAACCGGAGGGAAGATAACATAGAAGAAGAGTTGTGATTTCGTGGATTTCAAGAGGAGGTTTCGCGATGTTGCTCCAAGCAGCGGAAGAAACAGCAAAAACAACGAATTTTAACGGGTTCGATATTTTTATGATTTTGTTTACGATCGTGATTTTTATTGGCGTGATCCGTCTGTTGAGAGAGCGTCCGAAGAAGAACCTGTTCGCGATCGCTTTCGGGATCATTAGCTTGCTGGTCTTTTTGGCATCGGATGCAATTATGATTAAGACCTGGTTTAGTTAAGCAAAGCAAGCGATACATATTTCCTTATGTGAAATAAGCCAAGGCACTTTATTCTTGATAAAGGAATAAGGTGTCTTTTCAATTTACAGGATCTGGATTATAATAAGAGCCAGGTGAAGCACACCTTGACATCTTTTGGATGGCGAGGTGTGTTTTTTATTTGCAACAAATGGATGAATTTATCAGAAAAGCAAGAAGAAAGGAGGTTTTTGGGGAGTGGAAGCGAATATGTGAAGATACATATTTTTCCTTTGAGGGAAAGTTGAAGACTAGGTGTGGGAGTGATGAATGTGAAAAAGATGCTGGTGATAGGGCTGGTTGGATTGATGTTGGTCAGCTTGATTCCGGGTAAGCCTCATCTTCATGCCGCTTCCGGAGGGTTCCCAGATGTTAAGGAAGGGCACTGGGCTAAAGCGGCGATTGAGTCGGCTGTAGCTAAAGGTTATTTTAAAGGCTATGCAGATGGAACCTTTAAACCAAATGGAACCGTAACTCGAGCTGAGTTTGCTGCCTTATTAGCACGGGTAGCTAAAGCAAAGGAATCGGAGGAATCAGAGGCGTCAGGGCACTCGTTTTCAGATTTAGCGGGGCATTGGAGCGAACCTGAGGTCGAACGTGCAGTAGCCCTTGGTTTTATTCAGCCTAGCGACTATCCAAATGGGTTTCAGCCGAATACGCCGATCACCCGCTTTGAAATGGCCAAGTGGATGACATCAGGCCTGGCAGCCAACAGCGATGACTTTAAACAGGCGTTGGAGGACACTAAAACAACGGTAATCCCGGTAAGAGAATATTTTAAACCGGGGATCCCTGAGTCGAAGTCTTCCTATGTTGCCGTTGCCTTAGGGACTAAGTTGATGAGCGGGTATCCGGACGGTACCTTTGGATTGGATAAGAAAGCAACCCGCGCGGAGACCGCCATCATTCTGCAGAATTATGAGCAGGTGAGTAGTAGAGAAGCGGGGAGTTTTTTGGGATTAAATGAATTACGAGAAGTCGGAACTCAACGCACAAATATGGAAACGATCAGTCCATTTACGACAGGGAATAATCCCTTGACCAATGTAGTAGATAAAACGCTGACGTTCCGTAACCATGCTGGCAGTGTTAAACTTCGCAACTATATCATTACGGATAGTGAGGACTTTAAGGATATTAAAAGTATTTACGCACCATTATTTATTGATCAAACCGATTATGACGCCCGTTTGGATCGACCGGGAAGGTACAGAGCCTACATTCAAATTACTATCTATCCAAAAACAAAGGATTTTGATTTGGGCCATTATATGAACGGTTCAATTTATGGGCTGGTCAATGGGAGTAGAATTGCAAATACGAAACTAACGGAAAAATACGGGTATCTTACATTGCCTAATATGTACACAAAGGAATTTTTTAAAGAGCATAATTCCAGTGACGGGATAACATTATGGGTAGAGACTATTCTCAATATTAAAACATCTCCGGGTGATCAACTTACTACAGACGACGGTTCTTTTTCCTCATTAAGACTTAAATAAGGGGCGAAAATGAATGAAAAAATGGAGTGTCTGGTTTTTATTACTCACTCTATTGGTCTTGCCCTGGAATTTCGCAAACGCTGCATTTGAAAATGGTTATCCTGCTTTAGGTATTGAGGTTTCACCTGTTGGGCCAGCACAAATGCAAACTGTTAGAGTAGAGGTAAGTGGTGATGCTACAGCTCGACCAAAGGTAGTTTGGGTGCAAAGCGATACAGATATTTGGACGGCTACCTTTGATGATGGAACTCGCGTAGATACGGGTACACATGGTCGAGGCACCAGTGCAGAGCCCTTAAGACAACGAATTGATTTCACTCTCGACTTATCATCGTATGCACCAGATTCTTTGGAAGACGTTCTAGGAAATAAGTTCTTGAAATCATTCATTAAAGATTTGTCTATTGATGATATGGAATGGAGAGAAGAAAAAAGCTATGAGCCAGTCGGAGCCAAGCCAGTTTTTCAAAAGGGAAGCACTAATGCTACAATCAAAGTTTGGACTGGATATCCGTTAATCGTTAGTAACAAGTATAAATATTCGACCCGGTATGATGGTGAAGATAAGTTTATGGCCGAGTATTACGTTCCTATGAAAGTTATATTTAGTGGCTACGTGGTTGAGAAAAAGAGAATGCGTGTGCTGGATAACGCTACGTTGGCGGTAGGCCAAACCAAGGACTTGAAGGCTCAAGTTAATACCTTAGAGTACAACATGTCCGACTGGGGCGATAAATGGTTTGATGTTACTTCAGCTAGCGAGACCTCTTGGTCTTCTAGTAACACTAGTGTGGTAACAGTTGATGGGAACGGAAAAGTGACAGCGAAATCACAAGGAACCGCCATTATCACTGCCCAATGGAAAAAGGGACCATACTGGTTATACGGGTCAGCTACCATAACTGTAGGAACCGGCGGGGGAGGTCCGGGCATTCCCACAGACCCGACACCACCTCAATGCACACAACCCACCCCCAGCGGCAATGTCATCGATGTACCGTTAAATGACCCTGCAGTGAGTGCGGTCATTAAGGCGGATAGTCGGGGGGCGGAGCGATTTAACGTGCTGGATGGGATTCCTACATCCGAAAGCTTATATGGGAATGTCTTTGCCAAAAGCTACTTGTCAAAGAATCGATTCGTGGAGATGGCCGGGAAGTGTACTTTTGAGATTACGGTAAACCGGGAGTATACGTTAACGTGGGACCCTGGCAAAGAGGTGGAAGGGCCGGATGGCACAACCCATAAGGAGCCGGATCCCCAAACGGATACGGAAACCGTAACGAAAACATACACCATCGAACGTCAATATTCCTATTGGGTTATTGATAACCTCGAGGTATACAAAATTAATGAGGCAGCTTTGCAGAACTATGCGTTTGAAGGCAATGGCATTCGAATACAGCCTACAGGGTATACTCCACCGTCATACTCGACGAGTTTAACGCACGGGTTCACGCCGCCGAATCCAGAAAATCCGGTAGAAGCGCCTCCCGGAAGTAAATCTGGGGGAACGGAAAGACCGGATGTGAGCGGGGAGGACTTGAAGTCTTTTGCTGAGAGTGCCGTGGAAGAAGTGAAGGTCAAGAATGATACCTTGATCTTTAACGGAAGTACCATTATGAATGGCGCTGAAACGAGTCGATCGGGGGCGCGGCCCGGCCAGATTCCCTCAGCACCGCAAATCAACGAAAATGTGCTGTATAGTCCAGGTCATGTGATCCCGACTAGCAAGACGAATAAGGCGAACCAGCCTAGTACCGGCACGATCTATTACGGGCTGATGAGCGGCAACATCAATGGCGGCGCGGACAAAAGCTTCCCTATTAACGGGATCAACAGTGTAACTGTACATACGCCCGTAGTGATATACCCCGGTGTCTCCGACGACAAGGCGCATAATCAGAAGACGACGCCGGCGGCGGGGCGGTCGGCGGTGATTTTGGATCGGCCGTTTACCGTCACCATGCCTAACAGTGGCCAACATACCAACTACTTGGGATATGGAAACAGGGACTATTTGAAGTATATCGGCAGCAAGCAGGTTCGCTTCCCGTTTGATGTTTATGAGGGAGCGAAAGCGAGATTTTATCCGAAAAATACCTGGATCGAAGTGGACAAGACCCGGGAGCAGTTTGACTTCTATCTGCCTGTTTGGGTGGATGAAGGGTTTTATACCGTGGAATTCCGCACCATTGCACACAATGCGCCAGCCGGGGCGACGGAGCAAACGAATGCC
This sequence comes from Paenibacillus sp. J14, assembly GCF_000518465.1. NCBI lineage: Bacteria > Bacillati > Bacillota > Bacilli > Caryophanales > Paenibacillaceae > Paenibacillus > Paenibacillus sp. J14. Next base: position 15,214 of record NZ_JADQ01000028.1, read on the forward strand.
AACTTGAACCTCACGCATCATATCGCTTACGGCACCGTGCCGGTTGATGTGATTGGGCGGGTGTTCGATTTCAAAATGACGGATATTGCCGATTACAACTGGGAAGGCGTGTTTCGGACGGCTCCGGGAAGCCCGGTGCCCACCGGGGCTGCTTACTGGGTTGGACTCAACGGGATTGATGGAGCCCCAAGAGGCAATACGCCGCAGTATACGCTGCCGATCCGACCTGGCAGTCATCCGCTTTACAAAAACGCAGTCATCAAAACGGGTTATCACTTCAAATTTGATCTAAAAACCAAAGGAAATATGTTTGGGCCCTTAGATCAAATCGTGATCACGCCCACGTTTGATTTCATCGATGCCGAAAGCGGGAAGCGCCAGCCCGTCGATCTGTATTACCATACCGGCAACCGGAGTTATGTTCGGATCGGATCTGCCTTAGATCAGGTGCAGCGCTATGTGATTCTTAACGAACGCCTGCGGAATGTGCCGATCGAGGAACTGACGGATACCGCGCTCTATAAATACGATCACGACTACACCTTTGACCAGGTGGCCGGGATCGGACGAAGCCAGTTCGTGCAGTGGTTCATCCAGAAGCAATCGATGCAAAAAACACCCGTCGGCAGCCTGAGCCTGCTGCGGTTACCGGAAGGCGTTCGCACGCTGATCGGTCCGAAGTCAGGAATCCCTGCAGGCGTTGATCCTGCTCGGGTGAATGCCGCAGTACAACGATGGTACGGCGAGTACAGCCTGCCAGCTGAGCTGTACGCGGTCCCGGCGGGGACGAACGTAGCGGAGTATGGACGGACGCATAGCGGGTTGACGGATCGATCGGAGATCTTTTTGAAAAAAGGCTACATCGTGGTGAACTTCAACATCGAGACGGTGCGAAACGGGGAGCTGGGGAAGCCGTATCTTCAATACATCCAAGCGCCGCTGATGAACCAGTGGACGGGCATGGAAGGTTTTGCGCGGAGTGTGGTAGACCCTTACGGTCGGCGCTTCACGTTGAAGGATGGGGATGTGGCGTTTTACCATGCGGACCTGTCGAGTCGGGATGATTTCAGACCATTGGTGACGCATTAGCTGAAGGGATAATGAGTTAGGGAGCCGGGTTGCTCTGAGATCGAACGGTTTTTTCGATGCAGGGCTTCACGGTTCTCTTATTTTCGGCAAGTTCTGCCCACGATTTTGTGCAATCTATGATACAATATTCTAGTCTATTTTCAGGCAAGTGAGATGTGGGAGGACCATGAAGTGAAGAAGCCATGCCCGTTTATCGCCGTGGAGGGCGCCATCGGAGCCGGAAAAACCACGCTGGCCACGATGCTCGCTGAGCGGTTTGACTTTCCGCTGTTGAAGGAGATCGTGGAGGAAAATCCGTTCCTGGACAAGTTTTATCAAAATATCGAGGAATGGGCGTTTCAGCTGGAAATGTTCTTTTTGTGCAACCGGTACAAGCAATTGGAGGATACGGTAAAAAACTACGTGTCCCGAGGGCTGCCGGTCGTGTCGGACTATCATATTTATAAAAACTGGATTTTTGCCCAGCGGACGCTGCAAGGGGACAAACGGGAGAAGTACCGGCAGATTTATCATCTGCTGACCGACGATCTGCCAAAACCGAATGTAATTGTGTATATCCAGGCGGAACTGGCGACCTTGTTAAAGAGAATCGAAAAACGCGGCCGCAGCTTTGAGCAGGACATCGATCCCGGCTACCTGGAGCGGCTGATCGAGGATTATGAAACGGCGATTACACAGATTAAAGCGCGTGAACCGGAGACGGTCGTGATTACGATTGATGGCAATACGCTGGATTTTGTGGAGCATCCGGAGCATTTTGAGCAGATCGTTGCGCAGATAAAGGAGCACTTATAAAAAATGAGTCATGAATTGTACATCCCCAAAGACGCCTTAATCACGGTAGCGGGTACCGTTGGCGTTGGCAAATCCACGTTGACGACTGCGTTGGCAGCTCGGCTTGGCTTTCGCACTTCGATGGAGAAGGTTGATAATAACCCGTATCTGGAGAAGTTCTATCAAGATTTCGAGCGATGGAGCTTTCATCTGCAGATTTATTTTCTAGCAGAGCGGTTTAAAGAGCAGAAGGCGATCGTTGAAGCGGGCGGCGGGTTCGTTCAGGACCGTTCGATTTATGAGGACACCGGGATTTTTGCCAAAATGCATGCTGATCAAGGCACGATGTCCAAGACAGATTACGAGACGTACACGAGTCTGTTTGAGGCGATGGTGATGACGCCGTATTTTCCGCATCCGGACGTGCTCATTTATCTTGAAGGGAATCTGTCCTCCATTCTGAAGCGGATCCAGCTGCGGGGCCGGGAAATGGAGATTCAGACGGACGTCTCCTACTGGGAGCATATGCATGAACGGTATGCGAAGTGGATCGAGGAGTTTGATGCCTGCCCGGTGCTGCGGCTGAATATCGATGAGTACGATGCAACAGATGAAGCGTCGTTGGACGAAATTATCCGCCAAGCGGCAGAAATCATTCATGCGTCGCGGGCGAAGCGAAACGGTTAAATATATATCATGAGGTCAATGGGAGCTGAGGCTACTGTTGGCTTCTTTTTTTTGGTGAGACAAGGGTGGGCTTGGCTTCGGATAGGAGAGGTGCGTTTGGGGGGGCTTTTTGATGATTATCCCGTTGCATCAGAGCTTGGGGACAGAGAATGCTGGCGATAAAAGAATAGCTTGCGAACCAGGCTTCCTCATGTCACTCCCTCTCCTGATATCCCTCTTTCTGAACGAAAGGGATAATGGCGTAAAAAGGGGCGTCAGAAGGGGGATAAAGGCTCTGAAGGCGGGCGCCATGTTTTTCCTTGCGAATGGATGGAAAAGCTAGAGTGCACGGGCAATGTCTGCTAGAATATATAAGTTGATAATTCGCTTAAATTTTGAATTTTTGCAATCAAGTAGAATAGACGCCGGCTGCGGCCGGATTGGGAGGACATACATGAGCAAGACGACGTTAACGCGGCAGGATGTGGAGCTGCTGGCGCCGGCCGGCGATTGGGATTGCATGCGGGCGGCGGTGGCGAACGGGGCGGACGCGATCTTTTTTGGCGTAGAGAAGTTTAATGCCCGGGCGCGGGCGAACAATTTCCGGATGGACGAGCTGCCGGAGATTATGGCTTTTTTGCATAGTTATGGGGTTAAGGGGTTCCTGACCTTCAATATTCTTGTGTTCGAGGACGAGCTGCGGGATGCGCAAGAGTTGGTTGAGGCGTGCATCAACGCGGGGGTGGATGCGGTTATTGTGCAGGACCTCGGGTTGGTGAAGCTGATCCGCGAGTTGTCGCCGGATTTTCCGATTCATGGCTCGACGCAGATGACGATTACGTCGCCAGAAGCGGTGGAGTTCGTGAAGCCGTGGAATCTGGAGCGCGTGGTGCTGGGCCGGGAAAACAACCTCAAGCAAATCAAAGTCATCGGGGAGCAAGCCAAGCTGCCGATGGAGGTATTCGTGCACGGGGCGCTGTGCGTGTCCTACTCCGGTCAATGCTTGACGTCGGAAATGTGGGGCGGACGCTCGGCGAATCGCGGCGAATGCGCGCAAGCGTGCCGGCTGCCGTACGACCTGATCGTCGACGGGGAACAGAAGCCGATGGGCGATGTGGCTTACCTCTTGTCGCCAAAGGATTTGGCGGCCATCGACATCATGCCGGAGTTGATTGAGGCGGGCGTGACGTCTTTTAAAATTGAAGGGCGACTGAAAAGTCCGGAGTACGTTGCCAACGTGGTGAGCAAGTATCGGAAGGCGATTGACCGTTATTTTGACGGGGATGATACGCGTCCGTCGAAGGAGGAGATTCGTGAGCTGCAGCAGAGCTTTTCGCGCGGCTTTACGCATGGCTTCCTGGAGGGGACGAACAATAAGAAGCTGGTCGACGGGACGTTCCCGAAAAGCCGGGGCGTTTACCTCGGCCGCGTAGAGAAAGTGCTGCGCGACGGCGTTGTCTGTAAGCTGGAGGCGCCGCTGAAACGCGGGGACGGGATTGTGTTTGATGCCGGAGATCCGACGCAAAAAGAAGAAGGCGGCCGCGTCTACGACCTGCGCCGTCAAGGCGTGAAGCAGGAAGGTGAAGCCGGAGAGGGTTGGATCGTCGATATCGTGCCGGGACGTAATGACGTGGATTTGCGCCGCGTGCACGTCGGGGATCGCATCTGGAAGACGAACGACCCGGCGCTCGACAAGCGGCTGCGCCAGACGTACGAGACCGAGAAGCCGTACCGCGTCTTCCCGGTGCATGTGCGGGCCGTGGGCCACGCCGGCGGGCTGCTGAACACCTTCTGGACGGATGTCCAGAAGGGAACGACGGTGCAAGTCGACTCGGAGCTGGAGCTCGAGGTCGCGCAAAAACGGCCGATGGACGCCGCCCTGCTCGAAGAGCAGTTCGGGCGTCTCGGCGGCACGGTGTTTCAGCTCGAGAAGCTGGATGCGGAGCTGTATGGCGACGTCATCCTGCCGATCCGAGAGCTGAACAGCATCCGCCGGCGGGCGGTGGAGCTGCTCGCCGCCGAGCGGCCGAAGCCGCCCGTGTGGACGCGCACACGGGCGGCGGGGGTGTTGGACGCCCCAGCCGTGGGCGGGGCGTCTTCGGCGCCGCTGGCGCCGGCGGCGGCAGCCGCTGCGGTTGCGGGGCAACCGCAGCAGGCGCAGGGCCGCGGGCCCGCGGCGCCCGTGAAGCACGGCGAAGCGCAGCTCGCCGCGCTGTGCCGCAGCCTGCCGCAGGTGCAGGCTGCCTTGGAAGCCGGCGTATCGTTCATCTACGCCGACTTCGAGTTTATCAAGCAATTCCCGGCAGCAGTTGAAGTCGTTCGCGCAGCCGGAGCTAGAATCGCGCTGGCGACGCCGCGCATCCACATGCCGGGCGAAAACGGCTACCACAACAACATCCTGCGTCTCCAACCCGACGCGGTGCTGGTGCGCAACACCGGGGCGCTGTATTACTACCTGCGCCACCGGCAAGAGAACCCGTCGGCCGTGCATCCGCGGTTGATCGGCGATTTCTCGCTGAACATCGCCAACCACCTGACGGCCGAGCTGTTCCTGGAGGTCGGATGCGACGTGGTCACGCCGTCCTACGATTTGAACATCCAGCAGATGGTCGATTTGCTCCGGGTCAGCCCGACGGCTGACATGGAGATTGTGATCCATCAGCATCTGCCGATGTTCCATACGGAGCACTGCGTGTACTGCACCTTCCTCAGTGAAGGAACGGACTACACCAACTGCGGGCGCCCGTGTGAAAAGCACCGCGCTTCCCTGCAGGACCGGATCGGCATGTCCCACCCTGTCCGCGTGGACGAAGGCTGCCGCAACACGGTGTACAACGCCATCGAACAGTCGGGCGCGGAGTATCTGAATCATTTTCTCGAGCTGGGCGTGTCCAAATACCGTGTTGAGTTCCTCGAAGAAACGCCGGAGCAGGTGCATGAGGTCATCGACCTCTACAACAAAGCGTTGCGTGGAGAAATCAGCGGCACCCAGGTATGGAAAACCCTCAAAGCGACCAACCAGCTTGGTGTCACGCGCGGACAGTTGGTAAAATAAAAAACGAAGGGAGTCCCCGTAGTTCGCGGTAGTTATACCGTAGGGGGCTCCCTTTTTGCTGTAACACGAGAAAATACCATTACTTAACAAGTATGGTATAATATTAGATAAGCAATAGAATAGGCTTGCAAGGGCGGTCGGCTACCTCTCATTCTCTAGGAAGGGAGGGATGCCAAATGGAAGTTTATCAAGCATTAACGCTAATGATCTCATTCGCGACATTAATGGTCCTGATACTTTCCTTCCATAAACACAAATAGACCGCCCTCGGCAAAGGAATCGGTCTATTTGTACTGAGATCCTACACAGCCTGCCGCCCTTAAAAGCGGCTATTGCCCGGAGCCGTGCCCTGTAAGCACGGCTCCTAAATAATTACTTTCATTGTATCACAATCGATACAAAATATACACGTTTGCGAACTTTTTTGCAGAGGAGCCCAACATTACTCGTACTCATCCGATTCGCTCCTATCTTCCAAGGTTTGCGAGATTTAAGGGGTGGAAGGATGTCGGACAAGCTCATCTGTATCGGTGAGTACTTCCGTGAGGAGGGAGGCGCCAAGCCTGAAACCGTATTTAAACACTGCCATCGAATGCATGTCGTTAGCTTGTGCCTGCAGATCCATCAGGTATTCCAGTTCGCTAAATTCTTCTTCGGTCAGCTTCTTACGCCATGATTCCGTAAGCTCCGAGATTTGCCGGCATAGAGGACGATACTTCGGATCTCGGGAGACAATCATTTCGTCCGGCAAAATATGCCCGGTATAAAGCTCTTCAATCAGACTACTCATACGCATCCTCCTTATTGATAGAGAGGCAGCGCCTTGAAAGGGAGGGCAGCACATGGTAGCATATTTATGCGGCCTTCCTTTGGAGGGTTGCCTCTGGGGGGAAGTGGCGTCGTTCTTTGTGGGATGGGCGCCGCTTCCTTTTACTTTTGTTCGGACAAAAGCAGTTTCAATCCCCGCCGAATTGCTTCTGCTTTAGTGACATTATGCTTGTCGCAATATGCAATCAAAGCGTTGTTCATGTCTTCCTCAAAGCGCACCTTGATACTGACATTCTTGGGATTGTCCTTCTTTGGCCGTCCTGTTCGTGGACTCAGAATGCTCACCTCACTTTCCGTACTCCACAAATTAATACTACTTTTTGCACCCCTAAAAGTCAAACAGAAAATTCCAGAATATTGAAGAAAAACACCCTGCAAAGACACCTGTTTTCCTATCAAATACAACTTGTGGAAGGTTTGTGAACTCGCCCGCCAAAGGGGTGATAACCGATCTTTATCAATGATCAAAAAATCGCTGATATGCTATAATGAAAGCGTGAACAAATGAGGTGCAGCACGGGGTTGATAGAGGTTAAGGAACTGCGCAGCACCTCGTTTTCCAATCTTCGCTCACAAACTTTTAGGAGGGTGAAAGTGATGTTTGAAGGTTTCCTCGAGATGCAGTCTGTCGTGACTCGTGTACACGGACAATTGGAAATCGACGGCGAACACGAATACCGCAAAATCGAGTTCGGCACCGAACGTCTCCTGCACACCCCGGAGCCGGGCAATCGCATCCGCAACGAGGAACAACTTCCTCAGCGCTTCACATGGCGGAAATTTTGGATCCAATAATTCCATACTAAAATCTGCAACAATCAATATTCGTATAACTTAAGTTGGACTCGGGGGAATCCCTGGGTCCTTTTTGCTAACGGTCTATTTGGGATATGGTATAATGACACTAGTTAAATCATTTATGTACGAGGGAGCCATCATTTTATGAAAATCCGGAAAGCCATTATTCCCGCAGCCGGGCTGGGAACGCGTTTCCTGCCTGCCACGAAAGCCATGCCCAAAGAAATGCTGCCCATCGTCGATAAGCCGACGATTCAATATATTGTAGAGGAAGCCGTGGCTTCGGGGATCGAGGATATTATTATTGTAACCGGTAAAGGGAAACGGGCGATTGAGGACCACTTTGACGCTTCATTTGAACTAGAGTATAACCTTAACGAGAAGGGCAAGTACCAATTGCTTGAAGAGGTCCGCAAATCATCGGAAATGGCGGATATTCATTACATTCGTCAGAAGGAACCAAAAGGTCTTGGACATGCCATTTGGTGTGCGCGCAAGTTCGTCGGTGACGAGCCCTTCGCGGTATTGCTTGGCGATGATATTGTGGAGTCGGAAGTCCCTTGCCTGAAGCAGATGATCGATGTATATAGTGAACATCAGGCTTCCATCGTAGGGGTTCAACCGGTGAGCTGGGATGAGGTATCCCGTTACGGGATCGTTGATCCGGCGGCGGTTCGGGATCGCGTCTACGAGGCGAAGCAACTGGTGGAAAAGCCAGAGGTTGGCCAAGCCCCATCCAATCTGGCGATTATGGGACGTTATATTTTAACACCCGCGATTTTTGACATCCTGGACAACCAGCGTATTGGAGTTAACGGAGAAATCCAATTAACCGACGCCATTTCACGGCTCGGCGAAACTGAACGAGTATTGGCCTACCACTTCGAAGGCACCCGCCACGATGTCGGCGAGAAGTTGGGCTTCATCAAGACTTCGATCCACTACGCCCTCGAAAATCCGGAGCTCCGCGATGAGTTGATTAAATATATGTCAGAGATTATCTTGGATAGCTTAAACTAACAAAAAGCCGGCCTTTCCTTAAGGAGAGACCGGTTTTTTGCTGTAAGTATTTAGAATGTTAGGTTAGCTAACTGCTCAATCGATGCCTTTTCGGATGGATCAACCTTCAGCAATCGGTCGTACACCGCTTGGTCGGTAGCTCCTGTCTTCTGCAAAGCAGCTAGGTACCAACGGGCAATTTCGCGGTTTGTACTATCGGACAAATCATCCTTAATTCCAACTTTGAAGATTTCAGCTGCCTTGGCCGGTTCATTCATCATAAATTGCATTTTACCAGCATTTAGGACCATCGGCTGCGTAATCTCAAACGGATTCCCCTGCATTTGCCCCTTAGGCAACGTCTTCAGATGCTCTACACCATCGACAACATGCTGATAGGCGGCTAATCCGGTTTGGAAATATTGCTCTTTCTGAGCGACATCCTGTTCGCCAAGCTTTTGATATCCAAGCTCATAGGATTGGACGATCAGGGTTTCGTACCAGCTCATATCATAAGCATAACGATCTGCATTATCGCGGTAAACCTCATAAGCCTTGTCGTATTCGCCTTTGGACTGGTACAGCTTAATCAGTTGTTTGTACATATCCTTGTTGAAAGGCTCTTTTTTCAGCGCATTCGTGAGGAGAGTTTGTTCCTGATTGTAGAATGCCTCGTCTTTCGTCTGATCAAACCCGGCTTGCAACAGAGAGCTTAAGTACAGTACCGCATCGGGTTGGCCGCTGCGTTTCTTGAGCGCTTTATCCAAAGGAGCCTTGATCTCCTGGAAATCTGTGCTGGTCGCGATCAATTCTTTGCCTTTGGCCGCAGCACCGACGGCTTGAATATTCCGGATCGATACAAAGATCAAGATCAGGGAAGCGACCACCATGATCGTACTGTACAACCCGCGCATCATTCCCGGTTTAACGGTGAATTTTTCGACCGGTCGGCTGTCCATCGCTGCTGCCATCCCTGCAAGCCCCAGGAATACTAAGATGCCCAGGAACACATAGCTCATGTTAAAGTCCATCAAGCTGTGCATCAGGATCGAAAGGACAATAATAAAGTAAACGAAATAGGATTCTTGTTTCTGCTCATCTGCTTGAATATATCCGCGAATATACTTATAGAAAATAAAAGCCAAAAATGCGATCAACACAAGGAAGCCTAAGAGGCCTACCTCAACCAAGTACTGCATCACAAAGCTGTGTGCTTGACGGCTGGTGTATGGGTTGTTCTGGTATTTTTCATAGATCGACGCCCAGGCACCGCCGCCGGCCCCAATAATCGGATAGTCTTTGACAACCTTCGCTGCATCCTTATAGAAAGTCATCCGTTCCAGGAAGCTGTGCTGCTGCAGGTTAAGGTTCTCCAGGCGTTCCCCGATATTCCCCGGCAATATATGCTTCAGGTTCGTCCCGAGGAATAACGCAGCTAAAACAGCAACCGCAAGTACCGAAACGAGAGGCAGCCACAAGCTGGCAAGTTTCTTGCTTGCCCATTTGCGAGTTCCGTTCTCCAATCGAGGAGCGACAAAGCGTTGAATCAAGCAAGCGATGGCAGCCAACACGATGGAAGCGGCCAGGACGTAAAACCAGCCCTTGGCCGGGTCGCCGATTTGTCCCAGATGGAATTGTTGCCCCAGCTCTGTGACAGGCTTGGCAATGACCAGCGTGCCCACTCCGGCAATGAGACAGTAGACGATCCAGAGAATCTGCTTAGCTGGTTTCAAGAACAACAGTAAGATGATAAATACGATCGGCAAGAAAACCAAGCCGCCCCGGGATAACGTGAGTAGAATCGAGAGGGCCATCGGCACAAGCATGAATGCATGAATAGCTTGGCTATACCATTTTTTTGATCGTGTAATCGCGAAGACAGCAACAAAGAAAAATGCCATCAAAAACGCCGCATATGTATTCGGGTATTGGAATACGGAAGCGAGCCGTGGGCCATTCGCATCCACCCAAATGGCTTGGGTATATTGCCCGTTTGCGACTGTACCTGAAAACCAGCCGACGAGGGCCGACACAGTTTTCCCTTGTCCCAGCCAGTTGAACAGGCCAAACAGCACAATGATATATCCAACGGTGATCACCGTCGTTTCAATGACAAGGTTCGACTTGCGATTTTGCAGCAAATACAATGAAATGACAAACATAAAGGCATAAAGCGACTGAATCAGCACCATATTGGAAGCAAAGTACTGGCTTGCTGCTGAAATTAGTGCGATAATGTAAGTTATGGGAATAAGCAGAACGAACAGAGCCGTCCAATCCCGCTGGTCTTCCAGCTTGAGGCTCTTGAAATAGGTTGCAACCCAACCTAACATCAGTAGACTTCCGACAAGCACCGCCCAATAGAGGGGTCTCTCGAAGTCTAGGACAAGCCCGTTAAACAGCCCAGCTTGGAACGGCGCCCAAACCAGAAACAAAATCAACCCAATCATCAACACCAACAATGCCGCAGGTAACTTCTCCCGATTTCTCGACGCTGCGGCCATTTTCCCGTATACTGGTTTCGACACGTGTTTAGCTCCTTTGCGAATAGATACGACAATAATTTTAGCATAGATGATAGTGCGGAGCCAGATTTACATTATTTCACAATTGAGCTGTTGCTTTAGGTGTTATTTTATGGAGGTTATTTAATGAGTTTTTGGAAAAATAGACTGTTAATATGGCAATTTGTCAAACGTGATATTAGTAGTAGATATAAAGGGTCTTATCTGGGGATGTTATGGTCCATATTAACACCACTATTCATGCTTGCCATATATACTTTTGTTTTTAGTGTGGTTTTTCAGGCAAGATGGAACATTAATACAGAGAGTAAAATAGACTTTGCGTTTATTATCTTCTCGGGAATTATTGCATTCAATGTGTTTTCTGATGTAATACTTAGATCTCCAAATTTGATAATTAGTAATGTGAATTTTGTCAAAAAAGTTGTTTTTCCTCTTGAGATTTTGGTCGTTGTCGCGGTAGGATCCTCTCTATTTTTAGCCGGTATTAATGTATTAATCCTTGTTTTAGGGCAACTTTTCCTTAGTGGGATTATCCATTGGACAATTATTCTTATTCCACTTGTCCTACTGCCATTAGTATTGATAACCCTCGGGTTAAGTTGGTTTATTGCTTCCTTAGGTACTTATTATCGCGATATAAATCATATTATAAATTTGATTGTTTCGGCTTTGATGTTTTTGAGTCCTATATTCTATCCTGTCTCTAATATTCCAGATAATTTAAAAGGATTATATAGCTTAAATCCTATTACTCATATAGTGGAGGATATGCGAAGAGTGATAGTTTTTGGGCAACTACCAAATTGGGAATGGATATTTGTGGGAAGTATTATAGGATTAATAATATCATTTTTGGGATTAAAATGGTTCAACAAAACAAGAGGAGGGTTCTCAGATGTCCTCTAATATCTCCATTTCCGTTAAAGATGTGAGCAAGTGCTACAGAATATTTGATCGACCTCAAGATCGCTTGAAACAAAGCTTTGTTAAAAATAAGAAGTATTATAAAGAATTCTGGGCTTTGAAAAATGTTTCATTTGACGTATTTCGTGGACAAACTGTCGGGATAATTGGTCGCAATGGTTCTGGGAAAAGTACAATTCTCCAGATCATAGCAAATACACTTAAGCCCACATCAGGAGAAGTGGCTGTGAATGGTAGAGTGGCTGCTTTGCTTGAACTTGGAAGTGGGTTTAATCCCGAGTTTACCGGAAGAGAAAATGTGATCATGAACTGCACAATTATGGGATTAAGTAGTACAGAAATTCAACAACGCTTGCCATTAATTGAGGAGTTTGCTGAAATTGGTGATTTTATTAATCAACCGGTCAAACTATATTCTTCGGGTATGTTTGTAAGACTGGCATTTGCTTGTGCTATAAATGTTGATCCGGATATTCTCGTTATTGATGAAGCACTAGCCGTAGGAGATATGCGATTTCAATTAAAATGTATGGACAAGATAAAGTCTTTCCAAAAAGAAGGGAAGACTATACTTTTTGTTAGCCATGATTCCTACTCCATTCGTAATATTTGTGACGAGGCGATCTGGATGATGGACGGGCATATTTATCGACGTGGTGATGCTAAGGTGATCATTGAAGAGTACCAAGATTATATGAAGGCAGATAATGAGGTACAAGTTCAGAATGACGATGATAAACCTGAGTATGAAAATAATAATGACATCCTTAACATTTCAAAGGTAAACATCGTGGGGGATGATAATAATATTGTTCCTTTTAAGGAACCAATCACAGTGGAAATTCACTATACACTTAAGGAACCGGTTAAACAGTTGTTGGGCGGAATTGCGATTTATGATAATCAAAACAACTATATTTGTGGTTTGAACACTAAATTGAGTGGTTATTCCCTTCAGGACGAACCGGGCAATTATATATTGAGATTGAAATACAATGAAATGAATTTAATGCCGGGGACTTACTTTATTGATGTAGGTTTCTTTGAAAGTGCGGGTATCATCCCTTTGGCTTATCAGGGGAGGGTCCAATCTTTTAGAGTTGTTTCCGGTGAATATGTTGCCGAGGGCATGATTTATCTGGATCATGATTGGCTCTTGCTAGAGGAGGAGTAAATCATTATGCAAAAGTATGATCATGAGCTTGACATGACGTCGGAAAACTCAGCAACCCTGGTTTTGAGAGAAATCAAAATGGGTTCAAAAGTTCTTGAACTGGGACCTGCAACAGGTTATATGACCCGTTATATGAAAGAACAACTTCATTGTTCTGTATATTGTATTGAGTATGATTCGATATCTGCAAAACAAGCGTCTGTATATTCTGAAAAGATAATTGTCTCTGATTTGGAGAAAATTTCAGTTTGGACCAAGCAACTTTCAGGTGAAAAATTTGATTATATTCTTTGCGTGGATGTATTAGAACATTTGAGAGATCCTCATAGAGTTCTCAAAGAAGTAGTTCAATACCTCGACGAGGAAGGCACTGTCATCACCTCGATACCCAACATTTCCCATAATGCTATTATTATGAGTTTATTGCAAGGTGAGTTCAAATATAATCAGCTTGGATTGCTTGATAACACTCACGTTAAATTTTTTACTAAAGAGTCAATTATAGAAATGCTTGGGGAAGCAGGTCTAGAGATAGTGAAAATGAATGCAACAAAAGCTAGACCTGAAGAAACAGAATTTCATAAACGTTATGATGAGTTTCCAGAGTCAATTCAAGATCTTTTACTTAGTAATCCTGAAGGACATGCTTATCAATATATTTCTGTGGCTAAAAAAATGTCGTCATCTCACAAGGATAGTATTGCGTCGTTTCCGATCTCAACTATCGAGCCTATTTATGATCAATTACAGGTTTTTTGGAGTGAAGATGGCGACTTTTCTGAAGAGAAATCAGTAAAATATCACATGCATTATGACAATAAGTACCATGTCTATAAAATTGCTATACCTTCAGTATCTATGAAGAAACTTCGGATAGACCCTGGTTCTTGGTCTGCATTTATTGATATTAAGTCTATTAAACTTGTAAAAATAGATGGCAGTAATATAAGAATAATTCAAGAATCATCAGCTGATAATGGATTTGCTCATTTATTTGTAGCTAATCACTTGACTGTAATCGATAAGGAAAATGAACTTAAAGTATTTGCGTCTAGCAGAGATCCGCAAATAATCTGGGATTTTCCAGAATTATCTGTAGAGGGTGCTTTTGAACTTTGGATCGAGCTTTCGGCTCTAAAAGGTAGTCTCCTTGTCGCCCGTATGGAGTCTGTGATTTTGGATTATAACACTCGTATAGGAAACTTAGATCAACAATATAACAGTTTAAATAATGTATATCGCACTCTAGAGGAAAAATATGAGCAGTTATCAAGGGAGCTAGAAGTAGAAATTGAGGAAAAGGGTGTTTTGTTAGAAGAACATCAAAACCAATTAGATAAGTTACATCAGGAACTGGAAACAGAGCAAAAAATGAATGTTCAATTAAGAACATTGGTTGAAGAAATCGAAAATTCAAGATCTTGGCGAATGACAAAACCTTTACGCCATGTAGGATACTTATATAGAACAGTTAGACACAAAGTATCGAAATTTATTTCGCTTGTAAGTCGGCGTCAGTTCATTATGGAACAGATACCGTTGCATAATCTAAAGAGTATTGATAAGGACCTGTGGGAGAGTATAGGCGTGGATCCGTCGTTTATCTTGAGGGGAAAATTTCCTACCGGCTGGGTCCTTATGAAAGCAACCACATTGACGGAGAACGATATGCCTTTGAAATTATATTGGGATCGTGGAAACGGCTTATCTGAGCAGGATAGTGCTAATGTTGGCACAGTTACTCATGGGCCTCAAAAGGAGCAAACATTCAAGGTACTAATCCCAAATGATGCGATCTCCTTACGTCTTGATCCAGGTGAAGAACCTAATCGATTCTTACTGAGAGACTTAAGATTTATAAAAATAAGTAAATATCATGTTTTTATTGACTCCTTAAGAAATTACACTCGTATGCGCGGAGGAATTATTCGATCCTTACTTCCATTGTCTCGTAAAGCAATTTCTATTTTAAAAAGATCCGGATTAACCGGGTTGAAAAGCCAAGCTAAACGTGCATTGGGTTTATCGAAGACAGACTTAACTCAAAATTATCAAAATTGGGTTAAAGCCAAGAAGCTAACAGTTAATCGAATACAGGAGATCAAGCATGAAATCAGTCAGTTTAGCTACAATCCGCTGATATCAATCATTGTCCCTGTTTACAACGTAGATGAAAAATGGCTGAGAAAATGTATAGAATCTGTACGAAATCAATTGTATCCAAATTGGGAATTGTGTATTGCGGATGATGCATCCCCCAAAAAGCATATACGAGAGGTGCTAAACGAGTATATGCAATTGGACTCGAGAATTAAAGTTGTTTTCCGGGAAGAGAACGGGCATATTTCCGAATGTTCAAATTCTGCATTAGCTATAGCAAATGGTGAGTTTGTCGGTTTACTAGATCATGATGATGAATTAGCAATAGATGCTTTGTACGAAAATGTAAAACTGCTGAACAAGCATCCAAATGCGGATTTAATTTATAGTGATGAAGATAAAATTACGGAAGAAGGGGAGAGACATTCACCTTTCTTTAAACCGGACTGGTCACCGGATCTGTTACTTTCCCAAATGTATATTTGCCACTTTAGTATTTATCGTAAGAGCATTATCGACCAGATTGGTGGATTCCGTAAGGGGTACGAAGGAAGTCAAGATTATGATTTGGCTTTACGATTTACGGAAATAACAGATGCCATTTATCACATACCTAAGATTCTTTACCATTGGAGAACCATACCAGAGTCAACTGCTTCGGGGGCAGTTGCAAAAAATTATTCTGATGATTCTGGTTATAAAGCCTTACAGGATGCTGTAATAAGAAGAGGCTTGAACGCTAAAGTTGAAAGAATAGATATTCCTAACGCTTATATTTTACGTTATCAGCCTATTGGTGACCCCTTGGTATCTATAATCATTCCTACAAGGAATATGGCGGATATCCTAGAAAAGTGTCTGATTTCTATTTTCACAAAAACTAATTATCCGAATTTCGAAGTTATTATTGCAGATAACGGGAGTAATGAAGAGGAGACCATTCAACTTTTTAACAAATGGATGGAGAAAGAGCCTAATCGTTTCAGAGTGATACGAATTGATATCCCGTTCAACTATTCAAGGATAAACAATAATGCGGTTTCCGAAGCAAAAGGCGATTTAATTCTTCTCCTTAATAATGATGTTGAGGTAATAAGCGAGAACTGGATTACGGATATGGCTGGACAAGCAGTACGAGAGCAAATTGGTGCTGTAGGAGCATGTCTACTGTATCCCGACAATACCATTCAACATGCTGGAGTAGTACTTGGCATTGGAGGAGTTGCTGGTCACAGCCATAAATACTTCGATGCTGAAGATTATGGGTATTTTTCAAGATTGAGGTTAATCAGTAACTATTCCGCTGTTACAGCTGCTTGCCTAATGGTGCGTAAATCCATATTTGAAGAAGTTGGGGGATTGGAGGAGGACCTACAAGTTGCATTTAACGATATTGACTTCTGCCTTAAAATCAGAGAGAAAGGTTACTATAATATTTTCCTTCCACAGGTGAAGCTATATCATTATGAATCCAAGAGCCGAGGACATGAAGATACCCCAGAAAAAATAAGACGATTCAATAGTGAAGTAGATTATATGAAGAAAAAATGGGGTACCCAATTGGAGAACGATCCTTTTTATAATGTTAATTTAACAAAGGAAAGAGAAGATTTTAGTTTGGGGTTTATTAGATAATTGTCTAATTTGATAGAAAGGACATCATATGTACCATAAGATAAAGAACTACTTCAGTAGACCGATTATTGGAACGTTGACACTTTTCTTTATGATAGTATGTTTATTCTTTTATAAGATTTTTATTGGGCAGATTTATTCACCTACTAATCTTTTGTATGCCATGCCTCCTTGGAGTTCAGAAAATAGCTCAGTTGTAAGTAGTGGGGCACTAATTTCTGATCCTATCGATTCTTTTTTACCGAGTGTGCAAGTATTTAAAGATAGTATTATGCATGGAAAATTAGCTTTGTGGACATCAGATCACTCTATGGGTGTTTCAACAGTCGTAGAAACTATTAGCTTTTTATTTTCGCCAAATACGTTAATATATCTAGTCTTTCCATTAGAATATGCAAGTAATATTGATCTGATGCTTCGTGTGTATATTTCATTAGTAGGTATGTTTTTATTTTTATATAAATTGAAAATGAATGTTAATGCTGCGCGATTGGGTGCAATTATTTTTTCATTTTCACTACCTATGGTTGTTTGGTTAAACTGGCCACATATATGGGTTTCTTGCCTGGCTCCATGGTTGTTTTTAAGTGTTCAAAATATATATGAGTCTAATCGTAAATGGATTCCGATAGCGAGTTATATTATTGCTTGCATGATTAATGGTAATATGCCTGCTTATGCAGCTTATTATCTTTATGCAGCTGGTGCATATTATGTTTATCTAATAATTAGAAAAAGTGTAAAAACTAAAAGTTATAGATTCTTTTTTTCAAAATCTATTGAATTTTCAGTATCGGTAGTATTAGGAATAGGAATGGCCTTTGCATATATCTTTAACTTTTTAAAATATATGAATGGTATTGGATTTATAGAGCAAAGAGAAGGTTCATTCCACTCCTTTGATTCAATGAAGTATTTAATAGCTCTATTTGATCCAAAGTATTTTAGTAGTTTAGAATTACCGACAATTCATATTAATGAATATAGTAGCTATTTTGGTGTAATAACTCTTTTTATTTTCTTTTTTTCTTTTGTTTACTGTTATAAACGTCATTTCAGGGAACATTTATTCTGGGCCATTTCTGCACTTGTAGTAGGTTTGGTTATTTTCGGAAGTCCATTAACGGAGTTGTTCTCACACCTTCCAGGAATCGGAACCTCATTAGCTACACGATTAGTTGGACTAATGGCGTTTTTAGTAGCTGTCACTTCAGCATATATTTTTAGTTATTTATTCGATAAATCAGAGAACAATTTAATGTTTACGAGTATTTTGTTTTCTGTAATGGTTGTAGGGATATTACTATTTACTGGAATGAGGTCTCTTGATGAGTTTAAGATTAACTCAACATTATTAATATCAGTTTTTATATTGCTATGCGCAGTTATTCTGCTAACTGTAAGTGCATTAAATATAAAAATAAAAAAAGCAGTAATGAGTCTTTTAGTCATACTTTTAGTAGCTGATGTGTTTAGAGCAGGGATGAACTATAATCCAACAGTAGATAGAAATAGCGCATCATTGAATCCAGAAACTGAAATTACTAATTTTCTGTCAGAAAATTTGGGAAATCAAAGATTTGTAGCATTAGGGACTTGGAATGTATTTCCTAACACATCGGTGTTTTATAATATTATGGACTTGAGAGGGCATGGTTTCTTTCTCAGAGAAAATAGGATTAAAAATTATCTTCTAGCTATTGATTCTGAAAGTTATATTACTGATACAAGGACTGGCTTCAACAATATCACAAATTATAATCTACTAAATACTGCTTCAGTAAAATATATAGTTTCAGAAAATGGCATTGGCGAAGAGATGCCTCAAGCATTATTAGATGTTCAGAAGTTTGTCCCGATAGGTAAGATTTTACCTGATACATTAATTGAACAGAGTTTTATTAGCAAGAAGAGTAATCTAGCTTCAGTTTCAATTCAATTTGCAACATATGGTCGTAGCTTTAAATCAGAAAAAGGAAATATTCAGTTTCAATTATTAGATAAAGATAACAAGGTGATTAGAGAAGAAAATATAAGACTATCTGACTTAAACGATAATGAGTTTTATTCAGTGTCGTTTGAGCCTGTTAACGATTCTCTGAATAGTCAATATAAATTTAGAATATTCACAAATGATACGAACACTGATAATGCACCTACAATCTGGTCCTCGTCAACAAAAGCTTATGAGGAGGGAAGCTATTATCTCAATGGTATTGAACGGGATTCGACATTAATGTTTAAATTAGGGTTTTTCCCCGAAGGTTTGATTAAGAATACTGAAAAAGTAAGTGGAGAGTTAGTTTATGAGAATTTAAACGCACTTCCGCGTGCTTATTTGATTAATAAAGTACAATATATTGAGAATTCTGAAGAAATTCTTTTACAAATGTCTGAGGGGGGAGCCCTTGAGAAGGCATATGTTGAAGAGCCGCTAGAAGATGAGATTTTTTCAACTGATCAAGATTCAAAGATCACTGCTGTTGAGAATCTTGTTGACCAAGGTGATAAGATTACCATGGAGGTTAATGTTGAAGAGCCGCAATTTTTAGTATTAAGTGATAATTATCTTGAAGGATGGTCCGCTTTTATTGATGGAAAAGAGGCTAAATTATACCGTGCCAATTATTTATTTAAGGGAATTGAGGTGCCAGCAGGGAAGCACAACGTGACTTTCAAGTATGAGCCTAGATATTTCAAAACTAGTATAATGGTGAGTGTTCTTTTTTATTTGCTTGGAATTAGCTACTTCATTGCTCTGGCTCTGAGCAAAAAAAGAAAAAGATCATCTATGAACGAGGTCTGAAATGAAACGTTATTATCGGTATATAGGAGTAGCCATTGTCATTTTTTGTTTGGCATTCTTCGCGAAATACCTTATCGAAAATTTCAATAAACTCCCCAAAATTAATTGGGGAGTTTATACATGGAGCAGTTTAGTTCTAGTTATTGTTATTTATACGTGTAACCATTTGTTAGGAAATTTGGCATGGGCTAAACTGATTAGGTCGACTGGTGAATCATTATCTCTAAAAAATGCAATCATAATATTCTCATTATCCCAGTTTGCCAAGTATATTCCGGGGAATGTAGCACAGCACATTGGAAAGGTAACTCTTGCTAAGGCCTACAAATTGAAAATTCCTAATATTGTTACTTCAATGATAATGGAAATCGTATTGCTGGTGGCTACTGGTGGTTTATTATCAGGTATCTTTTTTCCTTTTATATCAAAGCAATATTTTAGTGAAATTATTGGCATTCCTCCTTTATGGAGCTTTATAGTCATTCTATTTTGCGTTATTGCATCACCGTTTTTATTATTTTGGTTTATTAACAACAAACGGCCCCGCTTTCTAAAGAAAAAGATCGGAGAAGAAAAAATACTTATCCCTCACACTAAAGTGATTATCGAATGTTCTATCTATTATGCTCTAGGTTTCATATTAATGGGTTTGTTAACCGGAATAATTGCAAGATCAATTTTGAATATTGATGGGAATTACTTCATTTTATTAACAGGTATTTATATTATTTCTTGGATTGCTGGATTCTTGATGCCTGGTGCGCCTGCAGGAATGGGGATAAGAGAGGTTATTCTTGTAACTGTTTTATCTCTTGTTTTTACGCCTGAAGAGACTGTTGGATTAACTGTTATAATGCGCTTTATTTCAGTAATAGGGGATTTTCTGATATTTATAGCTGCTTTAATAATGATATCTATCTCAAAAAAAGTGTCGATTGATCAATAAAGCGCAGGAGGAAATATGGAGAACAGTCAGAAAACAACCGTTTGTTATTTTGGATCTCACAAAAAAGATTATTCAAGAAATAATATAATAAAGAAGGGATTATTAGAAAACGGTATAGAGGTAATCGATTGTAGTTCGAGAAGTAATGTTCTATTAAGGTCATTTGTATTATTTGCAAAATTTCTAAAAATCAGAAAGAAGATCGATGTAATTATTGTTTCAGAAATGAGTCATGCTGCTATGCCGTGCGCCAAATTTCTAAGTGCATTATTCGGCAGGAGAATTATTTTTGACCCATTGATTTCAGCCTATGATACAATTGTAGAAGATCGGAAAATTATAAAAAAGGGTTCTTTATTGTCGAAAATTATTCGGTCTCTGGATAAAGTTTGTATGAGAATGTCTGACATTGTTATAGCAGATACCGAAGAACATGTAGAATACTTTTCTGAGCAATTAGGGGTTCAAAAGAGTAAGATCAAAGTAATTCCGGTCGGGGCTGATACTGATATATATTATCCTTCAAGTTCAGATTTGAAAAACAAAGGGAAATTCTCAGTGCTATTTCAGGGTACTTATATCCCCCTTCACGGTATTCAATATATCATTGAAGCAGCTAATCAATTAAGAGACCACCCGGATATTCATTTTACATTGATTGGAAAAGGACAGGAATACGAGAATATAGTAACTAGAAGTAAGGAATTACAGTTAAAGAATATTACATTTGTTCCTATGATCCCTCAAGATGAACTGAGAATGCAGATAAATCAATCTGATCTATGTCTTGGGATATTTGGAGAAACTTGTAAGGCCAAAAGAGTCATCCCTAATAAAGTATACCAATATTTAGCATGTTCAAAGCCTATTATTACTGGGGAAAGTCAGGCTGTCAAGAAGTTGCTTCAGCATAAAAGAAATGTATATTTCTGCGAAATGGCGAACTCAAGTTCGTTATCAAGTGCTATCTTAACTCTAAAAGAAGATGCTTCTTTAAGATTAGAGATTGCTGATAAAGGGTATGAGTTGTTCCTAAATGGCTTAACACCTAAGCATATTGGTAAAAGCTTTGCAGAAATTATTTTTAGTTTATTGAAATGATGCAATTCATTTGGAAATGAGGGGTACAAGTGAAGCTTATCATTCAAATTCCATGTTTTAATGAGGAGGAGACATTACCGATTACCATTCGTGATATTCCTAAGAAAATCCCGGGAATTAGGGAGGTAGAAGTTTTAATTATCGATGATGGGAGTTCGGATAATACTGTTGAAACAGCAAAACGATTGGGAGTAAACCACATTGTCCGATTCCCTAGAAATAGAGGTCTGGCCGAGGCATTCAAAGCAGGTATTGATGCATGTCTTAAATTAGGGGCGGATATCATTGTTAATACGGATGCTGATAACCAGTATAAAGGTAGCGATATACCCAAACTTATTGCTCCAATTCTTAACGGGTCTTATGAAATGGTTATTGGGGATAGAAAGACTGACACGATAGATCATTTTTCGAAAACCAAGAAGTTTTTTCAAAGATTCGGAAGCAGTGTGGTTAGAAAATTATCAAGGACTGATGTCCCAGATACTACCAGCGGATTTAGAGCATATTCAAGAGATGCGGCACTCAAACTAAATGTAGTATCAGAATTCACTTATACGCTTGAAACAATAATTCAAGCAGGTCATAAAAAAATAGCTGTAGGGCATGTAGAGATTGGAACTAACGGAAAATTGAGAGAATCCAGATTGTTCAAGGGGATATTTAATTATATGCGAAGATCGGCAAAGACCATTATCCGCATATATACTATGTATCGCCCTATGAGAGTATTCATGACGGCCGGTTTGATATCTGCCTTGATAGGAATACTGATTGGTGTTAGATTTTTATTTTTTTATTTTGGAGGGAGTGGCAGCGGTCATATCCAGTCTCTTATTCTTGTTGCCGTTTTATTAATTATAGGGTTCCAATTAGGAACACTTGGACTCATTGCAGATCTAATTTCTAGTAACCGAAAACTGCTCGAAGATGTGTTATATAGAGTGAAAAAACTTGAATTAAATGCACACGGAGAAAATAGCGAAGTAGTTAGAGTGAATAGCAAAAAAACTTCATAAAGGTGATACTAATAATGAATATTGCAGTTATAGGAACTGGATATGTAGGTCTAACCTCAGGTGTTTGCTTTGCTGAATTAGGAAATAATGTAATATGTGTTGATATTAATGTGGAAAAGATAGAGCAGCTTAATAATGGAGTTATGCCTATCTATGAGCCCGGACTCGAAGAACTAGTCCTAATCAATAAGGCACAAAAGCGTATATCGTTTACTACGAATTTTAAAGAAGCTGTTCATAATTCTGAGATAATTATCATCGCTGTAGGTACTCCTTCATTAGCTGATGGAGATGTGGATCTTTCCTATGTTAGATCTGCAGCAAAAGAAATTGCAAATCATATAAACGATTATAAAGTGATTGTTAATAAAAGTACGGTTCCAGTAGGGACTGGTGAATTGGTAGAGAATATTATTAGAAGTACTGTAAGGGAAAAATTAGAATTTGATGTTGCGTCTGTACCGGAATTCCTTAGAGAAGGGACTGCCGTTAAAGACTTTTTTAATACTGAAAGGATAGTTATTGGTACGAACAGTGAAAAAGCTAAGTCTCTATTAGTCGATCTTCATTCTCCATTAAACACATTTATTCAAATAACGGACATTCGAAGCGCTGAGTTAATTAAGTATGCAGCGAATTCTTTTCTCGCAATGAAGATTTCATTTATTAATGAAATTGCTAACCTAGCTGAAACTCTAGGTGCTGACATAACAGACATTGCAGAAGGAATCGGCTCAGATTCAAGGATTGGCAAAAAATTTCTTGCTGCTGGGATAGGTTTTGGAGGAGCTTGTTTTCCAAAAGATACGAACGGCCTCATAAAAATTGCCGAAAAAGCCGGTCATGATTTTAAATTGCTCCAGGAAGTTGTAAATATTAATCAAAATCAATATAAGAAATTGATTGATAAACTGAAATTAGAAATTGACGATATTTGTCAAAGTACAATTTCCATATTAGGGCTCAGTTTCAAGCCTAATACGGACGATATCAGGGATGCGCCATCAATAAAATTAATTAAAGATTTATTAACCTTATATCCGGGTGTAGAAATTCGAGTATATGACCCTATAGCTATGCCAGCCGTACGTGATGTAATAGGAGAAAAAGTATTCTACTCAGAAAATATAGAGCAGGCAGTGGATAACTGTGATGCTTTACTTATAGTAACGGAGTGGAATGAATTTATTGATTTTGGTCTTGAAAGATATAAAAAACTATTAAAGCATCCTGTTATTATAGATGGAAGAAACTGCTTTGATTTAACCGATGCATCTGACCAGGGAATTACGTACCATAGTATTGGAAGAAAACCTGTTGTTACTGAATTTCACCAAGTATTTAATTAATAAAGAAAAGAGGGGTCGATTTTGAAAGGCATAATCCTAGCAGGAGGAACAGGCTCCCGGCTGTACCCATTAACCAAAGTCACCAACAAACACTTATTACCTGTTGGTAAATATCCAATGATTTTTCATGCAGTAAACAAACTGAAACAAGCAGGCATAACTGATGTTCTAGTTGTAACAGGTAAGGAACACATGGGAGATGTAGTTAATTTACTTGGTAGTGGCAGTGAGATGGGCGTTTGTTTCACCTACAAGGTACAGGATGAAGCTGGGGGAATTGCCCAGGCTTTAGGTTTAGCGGAGCATTTTGTTGGCGATGATCAGATGGTCGTTATTCTCGGAGATAATGTTTTTGCCGATGATATTTCTCCATTTGTGGACAACTTCAAAAAGCAGAAGACAGGAGCGAAAATCCTTATTCAAGAAGTGCACGATCCTAAGCGTTTTGGGGTTCCTGAATTACAAGGTGACCGTATAATATCGATTGAAGAAAAACCGCAGAACCCTAAGTCGAATTATGCTGTGACAGGTATTTATATGTATGATTACAAAGTCTTTGACATTATTAAGACCTTAAAACCTTCTGCACGCGGAGAACTGGAAGTAACCGATGTGAATAATGCATATATTGAACGAGGAGAACTAACCTTCGATGTGCTGCAGGGTTGGTGGACAGATGCAGGAACGCATGCCTCATTAGCACGTGCTAATGAACTTGCCAAAGATCTAGAGTTTGGAGAAGAGTTTGGGAAACTTAAGCTATAGAAAGGGAGGTTTTTAAACGATGAAGCTCACCTCGCTTAAGTTGGAAGGCGCGGCCTTGCTTGAACCGGTGGTTCATGGAGATCACCGGGGTTTTTTTATGGAAAGTTACAATGAGTCCATAATGCGTCAGCTTGGAGTGAATTTGGAATTCGTTCAGGATAATCAATCATTGTCGGCCGAGCCAGGGGTACTTCGTGGGTTGCACTATCAGTTGAACCCCAAAGCTCAGACGAAGTTAATTCGGGTGTTAACTGGGGCGATCTATGATGTCATCCTGGATATTCGTCGGAGCTCACCAACCTATGGCCAATGGGTTGGCGTTATTTTGAGTGAGTACAATAAGCGGCAACTGTTAGTGCCTAAAGGCTTTGCGCACGGGTTCTGTACCCTCGTACCAAATACCCAAGTTTTATATAAAGTGGACGAATACTACTCGCCGGAACATGATCGCGGCATACTATGGAATGATCCGGCTTTAAACATTGATTGGCCGGTCAGTGAGCCGTTGCTTTCGGACAAAGACCGGAGGCATCCGACATTTGCGGAGGCTGAAATGAACTTCGATTAGGAGGATTCCTTTCATGAAACTTCTCGTTACAGGCGGTGCTGGATTTATCGGCAGCAACTTTGTTTTATATATGCTGAAACAGCATCCAAATTACCAAATCATAAATGTAGATGCACTAACTTATGCCGGAAACCTGGAGAATTTGAAGTCGGTGGAAGGTAATCCTCATCATACTTTTGTGAAGGCGGATATCGCGGACGCTAAGGCAATGGATGAATTGATTGGCCGAGGCGTTGATGTCATTGTTAATTTTGCGGCAGAGTCGCACGTGGATCGCAGTATCTTGGAACCGGATATTTTTGTGAAAACGAATGTACTGGGGACGCAAGTTTTGCTTGATGCGGCGAAAAAGCACGGGGTCAAAAAGTTCGTTCAAGTCTCTACCGATGAGGTTTATGGAACGTTGGGAGAAACGGGATTATTCACGGAAGAGACGCCGCTTGCTCCGAACAGTCCTTATTCGGCAAGTAAAGCTGGCGGGGATTTGCTCGTTCGTGCTTATCATGAGACCTTCGGACTTCCTGTAAATATCACGCGATGTTCCAATAACTACGGCCCTTATCAATTCCCGGAGAAGTTAATCCCATTAATGATATCCAGAGCCCTTGCGGATGAAGCGTTGCCTGTGTATGGGGATGGTCTCAATATTCGCGATTGGCTTTATGTGGAGGATCATTGCAGTGCGATTGACCTTGTCATTCATCAAGGGCGTGATGGCGAAGTCTACAATATTGGCGGTAATAATGAGCGAACCAATTTGCATATTGTGCGTACGATTCTCGAGCAGCTTGGCAAGCCGGAAACGTTGATTAAACATGTGCAGGATCGTCCAGGGCATGATCGTCGTTATGGGATTGATCCTACCAAAATCATGAAGGAGCTTGGCTGGAAACCAAAGCACACGTTTGAAACGGGGATAAAGGAAACCATTCGTTGGTATCTAGAAAATAAGGAATGGTGGACCCGGATTCAAACGGGGGCCTATCAAGAGTATTATGCCAAACAGTACGGTCATCGTTTGGGTGATCCATCATGAGAGTGCTTGTAACCGGAGCGAAAGGCCAGCTGGGCCATGATGTTGTGCAGCTTTTCGAGAATGCTGGACATCTTGTGCTGGCATGTGATCGGGACTCGTTGGACATCATCGATGAGGCAATGTGTCTGGCGCGTGTGCAACAGTTTAAGCCGGATGCGATCATCCATTGTGCAGCATATACGGCGGTCGATCAGGCGGAAACCGATGTTGATGCCGCATATGCCGTGAATGCTGTAGGAACGCGTAACATGGTGTTAGCGGCAGAGCGAGTGAAGGCGAAGTTCTGCTACATCAGTACGGATTATGTTTTCGATGGAACTGCTGTTTCACCTTATCAGGAATACGATAATACCAATCCCCAGAGTGTCTATGGGAAGTCAAAACGAGCTGGAGAAACATTGGTTCAAAGCCTGTCTTCCGCGTTTTTTATTGTTCGGACATCCTGGGTATTTGGTTTGCATGGACATAATTTCGTGAAGACGATGCTGAAACTTGGTCAGGAAAAGCCATTACTTAATGTTGTAAACGATCAAAAGGGTTCCCCTACTTACACGGTAGATCTGGCTGCATTTCTGCTGGAATTGATTCAGACCGAGAAATATGGGATCTATCACGCTTCAAATACAGGGGAATGTACATGGTTTGAGTTTGCCCAGGCCATTTTTGAAGAGGCATCTAGCGTGTTTGGGCAAGGTTATTCGGTACGTGTAGAGCCATGTACAACCGAAGATTTTCCGCGACCAGCTCCGCGTCCTCGAAACTCGGTTATGGATCGCCTATCCATTCGCACAAATGGATTACAGGATTTGCGGCCATGGAGAGAGGCGCTTAAAGCATTTCTGATTGAACTAAAAGCTAACCAGGAGAGATAAATTCTGGTTAGCTTTTGCTATTAACCTCTGAATTACCACGATACATAGAGGGTTTGATATAATACCTACAAGAAACCATAGCAAAGGAACCTCACCCCATGAATCCAACCGTCAGCATCCAAATCGTTACCTATAACAGCGCCAAGGACATCGAAGAATGCCTGGACGCCGTACGACAACAAACCTATCCGATCCAGGAAATGATCGTTATCGATAATGCATCCACAGATGGTACGGTGGAGCGGGTACGAGCCTATATTGAGCAGACCCATGCGAACAACATCCACTTGGTAGCTAATTCAACAAACACCGGCTTTGCTCCAGCCCACAATCAGGGGATTCGCATGACGCAAAGCGATTATGTGTTGGTGTTGAATCCGGACGTACAGCTTGGAACTGAATATGTTGAGCGGCTTGTGAGGGGGATGGAACAACGTCCGGAGGTGGGAAGTGCCACAGGGTTGCTTATCCTAAAGTCGTCCCCGGATATCGTGGACAGTACCGGTTTGCTGATGAATGGGATATGGCGTGCTTTTGATCGTGGGGCAGGGGAACCGGCGAGTCGATGCAGAGCATCCGGCGAAGTATTTGGCGTATCGGGCGCCGCGGCCATGTACAGACGCAAGATGATCGAAGAGCTATCGATGGATGGCGAGTTTTTTGATGCGGATTTTTTTGCTTACAAAGAGGATGTTGATGTCGCTTGGCGAGCTAACTTGCTTGGCTGGAAAGCCTATTATTGTGCGGAAGCCGTAGCCACTCATGAGAGAGGGTGGAAGAAGGGGAGCCGTCATACGCAGCCTTTGTTCATTCGTCGGTATTCTTACATCAACCGATATAAAATGATTTATAAGAATCTATCAGGAGCACGATGGATGAAGCATTTGCCGAAGCTGCTGGCTTATGAGCTGGCGAGCAATGGATATATGCTACTAAGAGAACCTAAGGTGCTTGGGGCCTGGAAGGACTTTTTTGATAAAATGCCAGATTTGAAAAAGAAACGGCGGGAGATCCAGCGCAGAAGATTAATGGAATAGCTGCAATGTTCACCTTTTCTTCCGCTTTCTCCCTCTTTCACCTCCCTCATGCCATGATGTGCTATAATGTCGATAGATTAATTTATTTGTAGATTCGGAGCGCACATATCATGGATTTAAGTATATTGATCGTCAATTATAATACACGCCAGCTGACGTTGGACTGTCTGCGGTCGGTATACGACTCCGAGACGGTCTATCCGTATGAAGTCATTGTCGTGGACAATGCTTCAAGGGATGGTTCGGTGGAGGCAATTCAAGCTGAGTATCCGGAAGTGGTGCTGATTGCGAACCAGGAGAACACGGGATTTGCCAAAGCGAACAATCAAGGGATGGCGATCGCCAAGGGACGTTATGTTCTTCTCTTGAATTCAGACACCGTAGTGCAGCCCGATACTTTTCAGATTATGGTTTCCTATATGGATGAACACCCGGAGCTCGGGGCATCAGGGTGCAAAGTCATCCTGCCGGACGGTTCGCTGGATAAAGCGTGCAGAAGGGGCTTTCCTACGCCCTCCGCGTCTTTTTACTATGCTTTCGGATTCTCGAAGCTCTTCCCGGACAATCCGCGGTTTAACCAGTATCAGCTCGGGTATATGGATCCGAACGAGACGTATTCGGTCGACTGCCTTGTTGGCGCCTTTATGCTGGTGAGACAGGAGACGATTCGTCAGGTTGGCGGTTTGGACGAAACCTTTTTTATGTACGGAGAAGATGTGGATTGGTGCTATCGCATCAAGCAAGCGGGTTGGGGGATACATTATCATCCTGCTACATACATTGTTCACTATAAGGGAGCTAGCAGCCGGCGTAAGCCTTTCAAGATCATCTATGAATTTCACCGCGCGATGTGGGTTTTTCATAGGAAGCATTATCTTCGCAACTATTCTTGGGTAACGAATGCAGCCGTGTACTGTGGTATTTCACTAAAGTTCCTCTTATCTCTAGCAAAAAACAAATTACTCCCGGTAGGCACGATAACTCCATCGGGCGCAAACCAGCCGGAGTCGGCGGAAGTCAAAGTGGAGGTGAGATCATGATCCGTAAGAACCAACGGTTCTTAACTCAATTATATATGCTGACGGATTTTGTTTTCATCCAAATTTCCTTTCTGCTTGCTTGGTGGGTGAAGTTCGAAAGCGGTTGGATTCAGTACGAGCAGCCGCTTCCCGTGGAAATTTACGCTTTCTGGAGCGTCGTCTATGGTGCGATTGCGGTGATTGTGGGGATCTTAATTTCTTTGTACACCCCGAAACGCAAAAAGCGCTTCGCCGATGAAGCCTGGAAGATCTTGCAGGTTCATGTTGCTAGCTTGTTCCTTCTGCTGAGCTTGATGTTCTTCTTCCGGCAAGTGGACATCTCCCGTCACTATTTGGCGATATACATGACGTTCAATTTACTCCTGATCATGTTCTATCGGTATTTCTTGAAAAATGCCCTAAAGCAGCTGCGGAAGAAGGGCTACAATAAACAGTTTGTCTTGATTCTTGGAGCCGGATCATTGGGCCAACGCTTCCATGATAATTTGCGGCAATATCCTGAACTTGGCTATGAGATCGTCGGATTTCTAGATGATCAGAAAGTTTGGGAGAGAGGCGAGGCAGCTCGCTATAAACCGATCCTCGGAAGGATCGATGAGTTGGAGCGTATTCTGGAACAGAAGTTGATTGACGAAGTGGTTCTGGCGCTCCCGCTGGAGGCGCATCACCGATATGCTCGAATTATAGCCGTATGTGAAAAAGCCGGCGTAAGAACGTTAATTATCCCGGACTTCTTTGATTATTTGCCGGCCCGGCCCTACTTTGATAACTTTGCGGGAATGCCGATGATTAACGTTAGAGATATTCCGCTGGATTTGGCCGGGAACCGGGTCGCCAAGCGGATATTTGATATCGTCTTTTCGCTGCTGGCGATCATCATAACTTCACCGATCATGTTGATGGTTGCGATTGGGGTCAAGCTGACCTCCAAAGGCCCGATCATCTTTAAGCAGGAGCGGGTAGGGCTGAATCGTCGTACGTTCCAAATGTACAAGTTCCGTTCCATGCGGGTATTGCCTGAAGGGGTTGAGGACACGGGCTGGACGACCCAAAACGATCCGCGTCGCACCAAGTTCGGAGCCTTTATTCGGAAGACAAGCCTTGATGAGCTGCCGCAGTTCTTTAATGTATTGGCGGGGCATATGAGCGTGGTGGGACCGCGTCCAGAACGACCTTATTACGTGGATCAGTTTAAAGAGGAAATCCCAAAATACATGGTGAAGCACCATGTGAGGCCGGGGATCACCGGTTGGGCGCAAACCCATGGGCTTCGCGGAGACACGTCGATTGAGGAACGGATTAAGTACGATCTTTTCTATATTGAGAACTGGTCAATTTTATTAGATATCAAAATCGTACTGAAAACCGTCGTAAATGGTTTCGTCAACAAAAACGCATACTAACGGGCTATCCCATCACAAAGAAACGGTCTCTTCATTTCGAAGAGGCCGTTTTGCTTTTAGATCCTTCCATCTCCTCACCCCGCCATTCCTCGATCCGTGCCAACGTGCATCTTCCGCCAACGCCCTCGCATTTTGCGGTAACCGATGCACAAGCCTATGCTGACACAGGCGCACAGGATGAATGAAATCAGAGTTTGGGCGTATACACCAAGGCCGCCGAGATAATTCAAAGCTAGTAGATTTGTATATCGCAAAATAAAGGCATGCACCAGATAGGCGCCAAAGGAATATTTACCGATGAGGCTTAATGCGAGTCCCGCCTTGGTAGGCCGGGTGAGCAGGCGTTGTACCCCATAAAAAAGAAACGGAAGCATCGCGAGCGTGGCCCACAACATCAGCGGCTTCAGCGGCCCTGTAACGTTGGCGCTAGTCAAATAGTCGCCAGCTGCCGCGCCTTGGTTGATGGCGGCGATTTTGGTGCCGATATAGATCAGGAAAAGTACAGTAAGCGCCAAGCTGATCCCCCAGAGGGGGCGTACGGCCTTTTTCCAGCGCTCATAATACAAGCCGACCAATCCACCCAGTATGAAATAAAACGTCCAGAATAGAAAATTGCGGTCTAGGTAGCGATAGAGGGTACTTAAGATCGGTTGGTCCGATTGGAAAACACCCTTCCTCAGTGCTTCCAGCAAGAGCAAGTTGGCAGCCAGGAACACTAGAGTGACGGCCAAATTTACCTTAGCTGGTCGTTTGCCGGACAAGAGCTGCCGGAATACGGGAAACAGCAGATAAAACGGGATAATCATGACCATGAACCACAAGTGATACGAGGCTTTTCCCGTCAGAGCCAGCTCCAGCATATGCAGGAGATCTTTCCAGCTGCTGAAAATAGCATCTCCGCTGCGAAGACTCACCCAGATATAGTAGAAGATCGTCCAAAACAGATAAGGGAGGACGACCTGTTGCCCTCTTCTTTTTAAGAAGCGTCCAAATTGAAAGGATCGGTCGTAATTATAAAACAACACTACGCCGGTGATAAACACAAAGAGCGGGACAGCGAACCGAATCAATCCCAGAAAGGTTGTTCCCAAGCTGACGGATAACGGCGACATGTCGGGTTGAACGAACAATCCGGCGATAGCATGCTGCAGCACGACCGCCAGGAAGGCAATCCCGCGAAGGGCTTCAATCTCCTCCAGTTTTGCTTTTCTCTCCATAATGTCCTCCATTAGGGTTTGGCATAGAACGACCATAAAGAAAATGTGTGCATTCGTCAACCGTATTCCTGAATCTACCGGGAACTCTATGACGTTGTGAGATATGCTATAATGACCATTGACAATAAACGACATTTTTTAGGTCGAACACCTCCAAGTAGAATAGGATCATATACTCATGAAAAATAAACTTTTCTACAACCTCCTGCTGATCTTGGGCATCGTGCTGCTGGCGCTAAGCTGGCTGCCGGAGACGCCAAAGTCGGAGGAAGATGGCTTTCGAGCCCATCGTATGGTCGCGCACGCTATGGGCGGGATCGAAGGTCTGACGTATACGAACACTTATGACGCCTTTCTCGTAAACTATGATCAAGGCTTCCGCGTGTTTGAAGTCGACCTCCTGATTAGCAGCGACGGGAAGCTGGTGGGGCGCCATGAGTGGAGCCAGAAGTTTACGCAACAATTGGGACAACAGGATGAGTTGACGGAGGAACACCAAGGTTCAGTTATGAGCCACGCCGAGTTCAAGGCAGCGAAAATTCAAGGGGTGTACGATCCCTTAGATTGGGACGATGTGCTAGAGTTAATGGAGCAGTACCCGGATGTGTATATCATCACGGATACCAAGCAGTCCAGCCCGGAAGAAATTCAACAGATTTTTACCCAGATCGTTGAACAGGCCAAGGCGAAGGACCCAGAGCTCTTGGAGCGGGTGGTGCCGCAAATCTATAACCGCGAAATGTGGGAACCGGTTCAAGCAATTTATCCGTTTGCTTCGGTGATTTTTACGTTATATCAAACGCATGATACCGACGAGGAAGTGGTGGCTTTTGCGGAGGACAAGCATCTCGCAGCCGTCACAATGTCGGATACGCGGGCGAACGCACAGCTGATCGAGGAGCTCAACCGGATTGGCGTGCCCTCTTACATCCATACGATCAACGACCTCAAGACCATCGCCAAGTTCAAAAGGATGGGGGCTTACGGGTTCTACACTGACTTTTTGACGGAGGCAGATTTGGCAAAAAACACGGGAATGCTGTCCTTAGTAAACGGATTTGCGTGGTAAAAAACGTATCATGAAGGGGATCTCATAGAGGTTGCAGGTCGTCCGCCTCTCATTCTCGCGATTATCCCTTTACATCAGGGAGTGGAGAAGGTGGTCCGATCCCCAGCTAATCAGCCTCATCGACTAGAGTTCTTCGAAGATCACACCAACGATCCAATAAGCCCTCTCTCTGAACAAAAGGGATAATCACGCAAAGAGATGCCAGAAACGTGATAAGGCCCCGTCTTAGAGCTAAGAGCCGCAAGAACTGCGGCATTTTTTTGTGTTCGCATCGGACGCGAACATTGACAGGGTATCCCCGGTAACATAGACTAGAAACAGAACTGGAAATCTAGTCATGAACAGTAGTCATATATCAGATGGATGAGAGAGCGGGGCGGAGCGAAATGCCCCGTTTTTCGCGGTCCTTCTGCTGAATTTATCGTTGGAGGAATGGAAATTGAAGCAGATGATATCTGGCTGGCGACATGTGTTTAAGCTGGATCCCGACCGTCAGCTGGACGATCGGTCACTGGAAGCGGTGTGTCTGTCGGGGACAGATGCCGTGATGATCGGCGGATCGAGCGGGGTGACCTATGACAATACGGTGGACCTGCTGTCTCGCGTGCGTCGTTTTGAGGTTCCTTGCGTGTTGGAGATTTCCAATCTTGAGGCGGTCGTTCCGGGATTCGACCTTTATATGATTCCGATCGTGTTGAACGCAGGACATCAAGATTGGATCATCGGGCATCATGCCCAAGCGATCGAGCAATACGGACACCTGATCCCTTGGGAAATGCTCGTGCCGGAAGGCTATCTCGTGCTCAATTCAGAGGCGACGGTCGCTAAGGTAACGAAGGCCAAGGCCCCGTTGGAGCCGGTGCCAGCCCGGTCATACGCCCAAGTGGCGGATCGTTTGCTTCAGCTTCCGATTGTCTATTTGGAATATAGCGGGCAGATCGGAGATTTTGAGTTAGTAGCGGACGTAAGGCGGACACTGGATCAAGCACGTCTTTTCTATGGCGGCGGGGTCGTGGATGCGGAAACAGCGTACCGCGCAGCTGCCGTGAGCGATACGGTGGTTGTCGGCAACGCAGTGTACGATAACCTGGAGCGGGCGCTCGAGACGGTGGCGGCGGTGAAGGGCTCCGCTGCAGCTGAGAGCTAGAAGCAAGCGGGGAAGAGGGGACGAGCTGAAAACGCCAGCGTCGCCATCTGCGTGGAGAGGAAGGGGCTCCAGCTTTGTAACGGACACCACGGACCTTATTGCTCGGAATAACGAGCCCCGGCGCAGCTAACGGACTGAGAAGACCTTATTTGCCCAAATCTGGCCCCTCAAGACTCGGTTGGGGTGAAATAGCGTCGTCTGAGTCCGTTACATCGGGAAATCCGTGGGAAATGAACGAATAACGGCTCTGGAGTCTGTTATCAGTGATCGCAAAGACGAAGACGAAGAAGATGTGTGTCTATAAAAGGAAGGAGCAAGTTTGATGCAACCTGTGAACATACAAGAGGCGGTAAGCCGCCTGAATCCGCAGCAAAGACAAGCCGTCGAGGCGACCGAAGGGCCGCTGCTGATTATGGCCGGCGCCGGCAGCGGCAAGACGCGTGTGCTGACGCACCGCATCGCCTACCTGATCGCAACGCGCAAAGCCCCGCCTTGGGCGATTCTCGCGATTACGTTTACGAACAAAGCGGCCCGTGAAATGCAGGATCGGGTATCTCGGTTGGTAGGCGGTCCGGAGGGACGGGACATTTGGGTGTCGACGTTCCACTCGATGTGCGTGCGCATTTTGCGGCGGGATATTGAGCGGATCGGGTTCACCTCCAACTTCTCCATCCTGGATTCTACGGACCAACTGTCGGTGATTCGCAACTGCATGAAAGAACAGAACATCGACACGAAGAAATTTGAGCCGAAGGCGGTTCAAGCGGCCATCAGTGCAGCGAAGAACGAACTGATCACGCCGCAGCAGTATGAACAGAAGATCGGTGATTATTTTGAAGGTATTGTAGCGAAGATCTATATCCAATACCAGAAGCAGCTGCGCCAAAACAACTCGCTGGACTTCGACGACCTGATCATGAAGACCATCGAATTGTTTAAAGCGGCTCCGGATGTGCTCGATTTTTATCAGAAAAAATTTCAATACATCCACGTCGACGAATACCAGGATACGAACCGTGCGCAGTATATGCTGTGCCGGATGCTGGCAGACAAGCATCACCGCATCTGCGTCGTCGGCGACAGCGACCAATCGATCTATCGTTGGCGCGGGGCGGATATCAGCAATATCCTGAACTTCGAGAAGGATTATCCTGAGGCCAAGACGATTTTGCTGGAGCAGAACTATCGTTCCACCTCAACGATTCTGAATGCGGCCAACGAAGTCATTGGAAATAACACCGGACGCAAGCCAAAGAAGCTGTGGACCGACAAGGGCGACGGCGACAAAATCAAGGTTTACCGCGCGGATTCGGAGCATGACGAGGGGTATTTTGTTACCACGGAAATTCATAACAGCGTCAAAAGCGGACGGAACTACCGCGATCATGCCATTTTGTACCGGACGAACGCGCAGTCGCGGGTGATCGAGGAAATTTTGATCAAATCGGATATCCCGTATCAGATCGTGGGCGGCATTAAGTTCTATGATCGCAAAGAGATCAAGGACTTGCTCGCTTACCTGCGCGTGCTGTCTAACCCGGATGATGACATTAGCTTGACGCGGATCATCAATGTACCTAAACGGGGCATTGGCGACACAACTGTAGCGAAGCTGGCAGATGCTGCAGCGCAGCGAGGGACTTCGATCTACCGCGTGCTTGAAGTGGTGGACGATCTGGGCTTTGCCGGGCGGACGCGGAATGCGTTGGTTGAGTTTTTTGACATGATTCATGGGTTGCACCAGATGGTTCCTTACCTGTCGGTTACGGAGCTGACGGAGAAACTGCTGGAAGTCACCCAATACCGGCTGGAGCTGCAAAATGAAAATACGCTCGAAGCCCGTTCGCGGTTGGAGAATATCGACGAGTTCCTGTCCGTGACGATGGAATTCGAGAACAATAATGAAGACAAGTCCCT
This sequence comes from Paenibacillus sp. J14, assembly GCF_000518465.1. Classification (NCBI taxonomy): domain Bacteria; kingdom Bacillati; phylum Bacillota; class Bacilli; order Caryophanales; family Paenibacillaceae; genus Paenibacillus; species Paenibacillus sp. J14. The sequence goes on from NZ_JADQ01000028.1 coordinate 51,076, forward strand.
GGTTTCCTTCCTGACCGATCTGGCGCTGATCGCCGATATCGACAGCATGAACGATAACAGTGACGCGGAGAAACCAAACGACGACGCGGTTGTGCTGATGACGATGCACAGTGCGAAGGGCTTGGAGTTCCCGGTCGTGTTCATCATCGGCATGGAGGAAGGCGTCTTCCCGCATAGCCGGGCGTTCCTCGACGACGAGGAACTCGAGGAGGAGCGGCGTCTGGCGTACGTGGGCATCACCCGCGCCGAGGAGAAGCTGTTCCTCTCGTGCGCGCAGATGCGCACGCTGTTCGGCCGCACGACGGCGAACCCGCCGTCCCGGTTCCTCGATGAAATCCCCGAGGAACTCAAGGAGGACGGCGGTCGCGTGCCGCGCGACCGCTACGGCCGGGGCGCCGGCGTGGGCGGCGCCTACAGCGGCCGCGGCTTCAGCAGCGCCGGCGGCGGCAACTTCGGCCGCCCGGCCACGGACGCGGCCGGCGGCCCATGGGGCCGGTCCGCTGCTGCGCCTAGCGGACCGGCCGGGCGCGGCACCGCCGCTCCCATGCGGAGCGGCGTGACCGTGACCGGCGGCGGCGCGTCAGGAGCCGCCGCCAAGACCGCCCCCGGCGATTTCAGCGCCGGGGACAAGGTCGCCCACGCCAAGTGGGGCGTGGGCACGGTTGTTGCCATCAAAGGCACCGGCAACGACACGGAGCTGCAGATCGCTTTTCCCGCACCGGTAGGGGTCAAGCGGCTGCTGGCCGGATTCGCTCCGATCACGAAGGTGACCGACGGCGAGTGACCGATGGCGGATAACCGAGTATATTTGCCTCAATCCGGGGAAGGTTGAGGAGAATAGAGGTGGGGTGGGCTCCATCAGTAGAAAATAAGGGTAATTTATGTCCTTATGATCATTGAATCGGGCCTTCCTCGTGAAATAAGACCATTTTATGTTCTTATTTTGCTCCTATGGCCCAGATTTGCTTGGATTGGCTAGGGATAGCGCCATATTTTTCCCTTATTCCCCGCAAACTAGCGTATTCCCGATAAATAGCGGTAAAAAATACCCTTAAGATCATGGGCGGCACATAGTGCACTTGCCCCAATCGCTTAACCTACGGAGTGAACCCAATCGGGTTCCTCCGTTGCTATACATAACATACCTGCATGAAGGAGGGTTGTCCCTGCATGGATGCGATGCAAAGGATGGAGCAGCTCGTTGAGCAGCTGAACCGCTACAACTATCATTACTACACCTTGGACGAGCCGATCATCAGCGACAAAGAATACGACCAGTTGTATGATGAACTGACCGCGCTGGAGGCGGAGACGGGGATCACCCTGCCTGATTCGCCGACGGGGCGCGTAGGCGGCGAACTGCTGGAGGGCTTCAAGCCGCACCGCCATCTGGCTCCGCTGTGGAGCTTGGACAAAGCGCAAAACGAAGAGCAGCTGCTGAACTGGAACAACCGGGTTCTCAAGCTGATCGCTGACTACAATGGTAAAAACCCAACCACGCCATTGCCGAACCCGACTTACGTGGTCGAGCTGAAATTTGACGGGTTGACGCTCAATCTCACCTATACGGATGGACACCTTGTTCAGGCGGCGACCCGGGGGAACGGTGTTGTGGGCGAGGGGATCTTGCCCCAAGTCAAAACGATCAAATCCGTGCCGCTGACGATTCCTTACCGCGAAGGGACGATCGAGGTGCAAGGCGAGGGCATCATGAATCTATCGGTGCTCGCCAAATATAACGAGACGGCAGCGGAGCCGCTGAAGAACGCCCGGAATGCCGCGGCCGGTGCCTTGCGCAACCTGAACCCGCGGACGACGGCGGAGCGCAAGCTCAACGCGTTTTTCTACAATGTGGGGTATTCAGACAACCTGAACTTCCAGGATCATCGGGAAATGATGGCTTTCCTTAAAGACAACCGATTTAAGGTGAACCCTTATGTCACCTACCATGACAGCTTTGACAAAGTGATCGAAGCGCTTCATGAAATCGTGGAAAAGCGCCCGACCCTCGATTACCTCATCGACGGAGCCGTCATCAAAATCACCGATATGCGCACGCGCGAAGTGCTGGGATATACGGACAAATTCCCGCGCTGGGCGGTGGCTTTCAAATTTGAGGCGGAAGAGACGACAACGATTCTGGAGTCTGTGTCCTGGAACGTTGGGCGTACCGGGAAAATCACACCGCTGGCAAAGGTCGAACCCGTGGAACTGGCCGGCGTCACCGTTCAAAACTGTACGCTCAACAACATCGGCGATATCGAACGCAAAAACTTGAAGTATGCTCTGGGCACCCGCGTATTCATCCGCCGGTCCAACGATGTCATTCCGGAAATACTCGGCAAAGTGCCGGATGAACCGGAAGGCGGGGAGATCATCTACCCTGAGGTTTGCCCAGCCTGCGGTACGCCGCTGGAGCAGCGGGGCGCGCATTTGTTCTGCAACAACCGCTTGGGCTGCAAACCGCAAATTGTGGCGCGGATTACGCATTTTGCTTCCCGCGACGCCATGGATATCGAGACGTTCAGCGAGAAAACAGCCGAGCAGCTGCACGATGAGCTGAACCTCCGTGAGCCGGCTGATCTGTATACGTTGACGTTTGATGATTTAATCAAGCTGGAGCGTTTTGGTGAAAAGAAAGCCAACAAGCTTCTCCAGGCAATCGAGGTGAGCAAAGGACGCGATTTGGCTTCCTTCTTGTTCGCGCTGGGTATTCCGAACACCGGCAAATCGACGACCAAGGTGCTGGCCGATCATTTTGGCAGCCTGGAAGCGGTGATGTCCGCTACAACGGAAGAGCTGACGGCACTGCCGGACATCGGCGGAATCGTGGCTGATAGCATTGTGAACTTCTTCGCCGATCCGTTCTATCAGGCAGGTATCCGCAAAATGCTGGAGCTGGGAGTATCGCCGAAGGCCCCGGTCAAAGCCGCTGCGCCGGTGACGGACTCCTTCTTCTCCGGGAAAACGGTCGTGCTGACGGGTACACTGCATCAGATGAGCCGGGATGAAGCGTCCGAACGGCTGGAGGCCTTGGGCGCCAAAGTGACCGGCAGCGTATCGAAGAAGACCGATCTGGTCATCGCGGGCGAGAAGGCTGGCAGCAAGCTGGCCAAAGCCCAGGAGCTGGGCATCCCGGTCATCGAAGACGAGAACGAGTTGATCCGGCTGTTAAACGAAAGCGAATAGAAATCAGAACTCATAGAGAGCTTACACCAATTCCTTTTCCTATCCCTGAGCACATCTGCGGACATCCGCGGGTGGGTTCGGGGATTTTTTTGCGGCCAGCGATCACAAAAGTGACGAGAATCATGGCAAACCAGCGGCGTTTTCTTCATCATAGGGCGGTGGACCGGAGGGTTCATGATTAAAATCATCATAAAAAGGATGGAGAACACATGAATCACGATGCGTTACAGTGGAAGCCTTCGCGCTTTAATGCGCACAGCGAAACCGATGACGGCGGACTGATGCTGTATAACAGCTATACCGGAGCAATTGCCGCTTGTTCGCCAGCCGAACGGAATCAAGTTCTGGAGTGGCTGACCCCGGCCGCACCCGTTCCTGAACCAGCGCCTCCATTGTACGAATCGTTGATTGAACAGGGGTTCCTTGTCCCTGGCGATACGGACGAAATGCGGCGCGCCTTGTTTCTGCATCACTCCATGCATGCGCAGGATGCGATGCATCTGGTTTTACTGGTGACAGAGGCGTGCAACTTCCGCTGCACCTATTGTTATGAATCGTTTCCTCGGGCAACGATGCGTGAAGAGGTGATCCGGGGGCTGGAGGCCTACATGGCTGAGCGTGCCCGCACATTGAGGCAACTGACGATCAGCTGGCATGGCGGAGAACCGCTGCTCGTCCCGCATGTCATTGAACGATTATCCCGTTCGTTCATGTCCGCCTGTGAGGCGAGCGGGGCGAGATATGGCGCGGAAATGTCGACCAACGGATATTATTTGACGCGTGATCGATTTGAGCAGATGCTGGATCTGCATGTCGAGCGGTTTATGGTGACCTTGGATGGTGAAGGGGAGACGCACAATGCCCGCCGCGGCCTGAACGGAGGCGGGGATACCTATCAAACCATCGTCAACAATTTAATGTCATTAAAAAAGGTAGACCGTCCGTTTGAAATCAATTTGCGTGTGAACTTCGATAACAGCAATTTAGAGGAGGTTTCCCGGTTCATTCCGGTGCTGCGCGATTTATTTGGGGATGACCCGCGATTTCAAGTCTATTTCCGTCCTGTAGGTTGCATGGGCGGGGAGAACGACCTCAATTTGCCGATATGCGACGAGCGGACGAAAGATCGCTGCATTTGGGCTTTCAACGAGCAAGCGATCGCTGAAGGGCTTACGGTCAGTTCGTTTATCTCGGATATTTTGCTGCCGACGGGAGCGGTTTGTTATGCAGCGAAGCCCAACTCTCTAATCGTTGGTTCGGACGGCATGTTGTATAAATGCTCGGTGGCACTGGAGCAGGATAATAACCGCCTGGGCCGGATTCACGAGGACGGTACGCTGGATCTCGATTATGACAAGCTGGCGCTGTGGACAACATCCGGCGAGGAGACGGATGAGAAATGCCAGGCTTGCTTCTTCCGGCCGGCTTGCCAAGGGAACCATTGTCCGTTGTATCGGATGCGGACGGGGAACCGCCCCTGCTCTTATGAGAAGCGTCAGATCAAGAAGACCTTGCGCACAATCTGGCTGCAGGCGCAGCGGGAAGTGATGGCTTCTGCTTCTGAAGCCTAGTTTTACTAGAGTTCCTGTACACCCTAGCAAGGAGGTGATAGGCATGAAGGTCATCCGTTCCGCGGCACAGCCCGCACACGTCAAAACCGGCCGGGTATCCAAATCCGTTCCGGGTAACCTGAGCTAATCTGATCTCGCTCATCTATAGACCGATTCTCTAAGCAAAAACTGCTAAGAGAATCGGTTTTTTTTACCAGAATATGAAACTATCGATACTTGCATACGTTATTATGGTAGAGTCATCATTAAAAAACATTCATTTGGAGGTCGTAATGAAGAGGGAGAAGTTCATGAAGGGACTGCTGATTGTATTGGCCTGCATGCTGTTCGCAGGTTGTACCAGCCGCCCTGCACAGGAGAAGGAGCAGACGTCCAGCTTTAAAATCATGTATTGGGATGAGCAGTACTTTTTTCAGCAGTATGGTGATTTGTTTGCAATTAAACATCCAAACGTGAATATCGAAGTGGTCAACACGAACAGCATCTACAACAGTTCAAATGGCGAGCCGATCGATTATGAGAAAGCTTTCTCGGATTTCGTCGATAAGGAACAACCGGATGTCATCCTCTTGGATTCCAGCAACTACGAGAAGTTCGTGAACGACGGGAAGCTCATGGAATTAGATACGTTCATCGCGCGGGATAAATATGATACGGAGAGCATCTATCCGGCGCTCATCGAAATGCTGAAGGAGCAGGGCGGCGGCAAATTATACGGATTGGCCCCGACCTTTAGCGGCAACGCGATTTTTTATAATGCCGATTTGTTTGCGAAATATGGCGTCGAACTTCCACATGACGGGATGACCTGGCAGGAAATTCTCGACTTGGCGCGTCGCTTCCCAACCGAAGGGGATAAGGATACTCGCGTCTATGGGTTTGGAGTGCAGTACGGCATGTCCATGGAGAATTTAGCTTCGTACATCGCCTCCGCTCAGGGATTGCAGTTCTTGAATCCGGACACGATGAAGATCACGATCAATACGGATTCCTGGAAACAAACTTATAAGCTGGCGATGGATGCAATCGACTCCAAAGCGATTTATATTCCCGACGAAAATGGCTTCCAAGGCGGGACGATGGAAGAGTACTATAAGAGCCGGCCTTTCTTGATGGGGAGGGTGGCCATGTCTGTGGAAAGCACCTACATGTTGCAAGACCTGAAGCAAGCTCAAGAGGTGATCACAGATTACAAGCCTTTCCAGCTGGGAGTTGCTGCTGGGCCGGTGGATCCTGCCGATCCTCAAACGACACGGTCCGTGTACTTTAACGATATCTTCGCGATCCGGGCAAATTCGCCAAATGCGGATGCAGCATGGGAGTTTATCAAGTTTATTAATGGTGAAGAATTCGCTAAAGTTAAATCGCGATCGCTCAACAACGGATTGCTGTCCCGGATGGGGATTTCTACTGAATTTAACGGGGTCAACCTGGAATCCTTCTATAAACTGAAACCGAAGTTTGATTCGAGTTCTAGCCGCGACTACGCGAAAATACCAGACGATTTCTATATGCAATACCAGCCGATTCTGGAGCGAGAGATGAAGCTAGCTCAGGAGAAGAAGAAATCGATTGATGAAGCTTTGCAAACAGTGCAGGATGAGGCTCAAGCGTTGTTGGACAAGGCGTTGAAGGATGAAGCGGCCAAGAAGGGCTCTGAAGGTAACGCGGAATCCGGTGCGTCCGGTGTAACTACGGATGCAGTGGAGACGTTCGAGGACTCGGGGCAATAATTGATGGGTAACCTAATCCATCTTTGAGGGGGGTTCCTTGCGGAAGCAGGGAGCAACCCTCTTTTTTGTGTAACCCGAACTTTCAAAAGATTGCCATCATTCCGGTCGATTCCTTAGGGGTTTGCGCCAGCGTTATATCGTATAATTTTCAAAAAAGAAACCGGTTGAGGAGAACGTCATGCCAAATAAGCCAACTATGCTAAATATGCCAAAAACGAAATGGATCATAAATTTTCTGGTCTTCATCAGCTTTATGGATTTGTTTATCCAGCTTCCGGTTATGGGACCGCTGGCGCTGAGCCTTGGAGCGAGTTCGTTTCAAATCGGGCTTGCCGTGGGCATGTACTCCCTGACCAATATGATCGGGAATATGCTGGCAGGGTTCTGGATCGACCGATACGGAGGCAAAAAAGTGCTGCTCGCGGGTTTGGTTACGACAGCCGGAATTCTGTTGCTGTACACCACGGTTCGACAGCCTTCAGCGCTTTTGATGGTTCGCATGCTGCATGGTCTTGCCGGCGGGCTGCTGGTGCCTAGCGCATTCACTTTAGTTTCTTATGTCTCTTCTGACCGAGATCAAGGTCGTTCCATGGCTCATTCTGGAGCGGCTGTTGGGATTGCCGCCATTCTTGGGCCGGCCTTTGCAGGAATGATGAAGGCTAGTGTTGGAGTGAATCGTTTATTTATGGCTACATCGGTGATATTGCTGCTGGGAGGGGTTCTTGTTCTGATGGTTAGGCTTCATGCTGGAGGAACCGAAGCGCGCGATAAGGATGCATCGAACGACAATGTTTGGAACGCATTTGGAGCATCCTTGCGCAATGAATCGGTTGCAACCGCTTATTACGGCGCATTTGCATTGATGTTTGCCATGGGAGCGTTGACGTTTAGCCTTCCTTTAAAAGCCGAGGCGCTTGGTCTGCCTGATCAGGCCGCCAGTATGATGCTTAGTGTATTTGGGGTTGTGGCCATCAGCTTCTTTGTGTTGCCGAGTAATCGGTGGTTTGATACAGTTTCTCCACTCCGATTAAGTGCGGCGGGCGGAGCGACGGTTCTCGTATCGTTGTGTGTACTGTCGATGACAGATCATCAACTTGGTATGTTTGCCATCATGGGGTTTTACGGATTAGGATTTGCTCTGCTGTTCCCAACTCTCAATTCACTGCTCGTCAACAACGTCGATCCTGTACATAAGGGCAAAGCATTTGGAATGTTCTATGCTTTCTTCTCCATAGGAGTTGTAGGAGGATCTTCAGGTCTCAGTGCATTTACGGGGGATTATGATCTTGCGCTTCGCTTGGCTGCAGGCTTCTTACTGGTGTCTTGCAGCATCCTGGGAGTTTGGGGGAATCGACGGCGGAGGGGGCGGGGATCTACTACCTATTAGGGTTACATTACTTGCGTTACATTTACTCCTACATAACAACCTTTTTAAGAGGCGAGTTCTCGTTGTAACGAAAATAAAAAAACCTCTCAACAAATTTTCGGTCCTTTTGCCAAAACTTGAAACTATCTCCTTTTCTTGAACGTCTGTTTCGCATAGATAATTAAAACATATATTTTGGAGGTAGTGATGAGGAGAAACTGGTTACATAAAGGGCTGCTAGTATTATTGGGTTGCGCACTTATGGCGGGCTGTACAAGCGGAACTGCGCAGGAGCAGGGACAAAAGTCTAGGTTCAAAATCATGTTTTCTGATGAAAGCTATTTTTATCAGGAGTATGGGGATTTGTATGCCATTTCGCATCCTGATGTCGAAATCGAAGTGGTTAGTATGAATAGTCTTATTAATTATTCCGATACTGAAAATTTTGATCACGCGAAGGCTTTCTCAGATTTCGTTGACAAGGAAATGCCTGATATTGTGCTTCTAAGTTCATCGAATGGGGATTACCAAAAGTTCGTCGAAGATGGAAAATTGTTGGAGTTGGACAGTCTAATCCAACGGGATAAATATGATCTTGATACGTTCTATTCTGGTATGCTCGATGTTCTCAAGGAGGAAGGGGACGGCAAGTTATACGGCTTATCTCCGACTTTTTCGCCAAGTGCTGTTCTCTACAATGCGGATTTGTTTGCGAAATATGGTATTGAGGTGCCGCACGATGGAATGACCTGGAAGGAGATTCTTGATCTAGCGCGTCGGTTTCCGACAGAAGGTGATAAAGATACACGTGTCTACGGTTTTGGAATGTTATACGGCGACTCATTGGAAAGCTTAGCCACTGAGATCGCTGGGTATCAAGGGCTGCAGATGTTGTCTCCAAGCACGATGAAATTGACGTTAAATTCTGATTCATGGGTGCAAGCTTATATGCTGGCAAAGGATGCATTGGATTCCAACGCTATCTACAAGCGAGATTCCGAAGGGGACAGTTTTGGAACAGTACGAGAGTATTATCAGAATCAGCCCTTTGTGAAGGGGCGTGTCGCGATGACTGTTGAGAATTTCAGTACGCTTCGTAATCTGAAGCAAGCGCAGGACTCGCTCGAAGACTATAAACCGTTTCAGCTCGGTGTTGCGGCAGGACCGGTGGATCCTGCTGATCCCGAGTCATCGCGGGGGATCTTCTTCAATGACATCTTCGCTATACGGGCCAATTCCCCAAATGCAGATGCAGCTTGGGATTTCATTAAGTATGTTAATGGAGAGGAATGCGCAAAAGTTAAGTCGAAATCGATAAGTCAAAGTTTGCTGAGCCGTATGGGGTATTCCGAGGAGTATAAAGGAATCGATATGGAGCCGTTCTACAAACTTAAGCCGAAGCTTGATCGGGAAACTCGTCGAGTCTGGGATATGATCCCTAAAAGTTTTTATCCCCAATACCAACCGATTCTTAACCGGGAGCTGCAGCTTGTCCAAGCGAATAAGAAGTCGATCGAGGAAGCTTTGCAAACGGTCCAGAAGGAAAGTCAGGTTGTTCTCGATATGTTATTGAAGGAAGAGGCCGAGAAAAGTGGAACGAGTGATTCCGCAAAAACTGAAACGAGCGCCGCAGGAACGACCAAATCCTTTGGGGAGAGTGATTCGAGCATTTAAAGCAATTCGTCAGTTAAATTCACAGATTTCTGCAGAGGGGAGACCTTGCAAAAAGAGGTTTCTCTTCTATTATTGATTGTACGAATGATATAGGATTGTTGATGAGAATTGCCTGATAACAGATGGGATAAAATTCATATTGCAAAAAGGTTGCCAACGTGATAAATTATTACTTGTCGCTTCGAACGACATGCTGTAGAAAATCATTATGAGCTGTCGAAAAAAGAAGTTGACATGATTCGATCAAATGAGTATAATAAATAACTGTTCGACAAAAACTGATTCTTGTGATTGGTGATTGGCGACAGTAAGCAAGTTCTTTGAAAACTGAACAAATGGAACACGTCAATTTTTAATTAGACGATATGAATCGTCAGTTTTGAAATGAGCAAGTCAAACACTACTTTATTGGAGAGTTTGATCCTGGCTCAGGACGAACGCTGGCGGCGTGCCTAATACATGCAAGTCGAGCGGAGTTTATCGGGAGCTTGCTCCTGATNAACTTAGCGGCGGACGGGTGAGTAACACGTAGGCAACCTGCCCGTAAGACTGGGATAACTACCGGAAACGGTAGCTAATACCGGATACGCAAGTCTCTCGCATGAGGG
>NZ_JADQ01000029.1:0-57702 GCF_000518465.1 Paenibacillus sp. J14
CCCTGCAAGCTGAGACTCCACAAAAATCTGAATGGCTTTACCGGTTGTAAGTTTGCGAGTGCGATGGTCGGCAAGCAGGCCGCGGTATTCTCCGACATTCAGCAAATTTAGGCATTTACAAATGACTGATTTTGAGTTATTGTTACCCATGCTATGGTCTCCTTCTGTTATGGAGTGGGTAACATGCCTACACCTTAACAATAGGAGATTTTTTTATGAGCAACCAGAAGAATACCAGTAATANCAACCATATTTAGGATATTTTACAAACAATTTTTCTGTAATTTCTCATGTCAGGTTTGGTGCAAGGCTAGTGGTGAAATGGGGCAAATCGGGTGTTTTAGCGCAAAAAGCCTGCACTTTTACAGTTATTTTACGCAAAACAGCAATTCGATTCCCAAATAACATTTTTGCAGGAATCGTATCAAAGGGCACACGCGTTGGATCCGAAAATGCTATGATATATAAAAATTCTGATCCTACCGCGTATCGTTCCTTCCGAAAAATACGTTTATACCGTTGAGTAAGCATTCAGCTTATTCCGGGTTGGTCGAAGGCTGGTTTGTAGGACATAACATAAGATGGCTCTTCGAAGAGAGTGCGATCTTACATTACAGAGGGAGGTGGGTTCCGGTGCCAATAGCAGCTAGAGAGCGAAATCCGCGGAGACCTGTGTCTGCACCGTCCCGTTCTGGAGAGGGCAACTTTCATTCATGGGTCCAATTGTATGGTAGCGAACTGCGTAACTACTGCCGTTCTATCACCGGTTCCGTGTGGGAAGGGGACGATTTGGCGCAGGATACGTGGCTCAAGATATGGTCGGCGACGCAAGGGAAAGGGGAAAACGTACAACTCACACGAACCTATCTCTACCGTGCAGCCCAACATGCTTGGATCGACTGCAATCGCAAAAGGAAGCTTCCGGCCGAATCGCTCCCCCTGGACGAATATCTGCAAGCGCCGGAACCAACCGATCCCGCTGCAGTGTGGGCTGCGATGGAGACGTTGGTCACCGAGCTTTCGCCTCTTCAGCGCACCACGCTGTTGATGATTGATATTTTAAAATATACAGCTGGCGAAACAGCGCAGTTGATCGGGTCGACTGAAGGGGCCGTCAAAGCATCTTTGCACAGAGCGCGGGTCCGACTGCGGAATGCAGTGGAGGGTTCCAGCCGAGCAGTTACAGCGCCCCGGCAGGATAAGGTTCAGTCCATGGAGGAGGACTTCTTACCAGGATCGTTAAGCGACGACGTACTGGTTCTTGCCTATATGGATGCGATTCGCCGAGAAGACGCCGCTGCGCTGGCGATGCTGTATAACGACGCGCGGCCTCAGGATGTGGTTCCGGTAGTCACGCTTCAATCGTACCGTCGCAGCTCTTTACGGAGCAAGGCAGTAGACACTTCTGCGGCCGTTCCGGTGCACAACCATCTGATGTTGATGTCTTACGGTCTTGCCGCCTGATTTTGAAGGAGGGTAAGCCATGAGTTCAGTTATTCCTTACGTCATTGAGCAAACTGCTCGGGGAGAGCGGTCATATGACATTTATTCACGTTTGCTGAAGGATCGGATTGTGTTCCTTGGTTCGGCGATTGATGATCAGGTAGCGAATAGTATAATGGCGCAAATGCTGTTTCTGGCAGCGGAAGATCCAGAGAAAGATATTTACTTCTACATCAACAGTCCAGGCGGTTCGACATCAGCGGGCTTCGCGATCTACGATACGATGCAGTATGTAAAACCTGATGTGCAGACGATCTGCTCCGGGATGGCAGCCTCTTTTGCTGCGATTCTGTTAATGGCCGGGGCCAAAGGCAAACGCTTCGCACTTCCGAACAGCGAAATTATGATTCACCAACCGCATGGTGGTGCCCAAGGGCAGGCCAGCGACATTGCGATCAGTGCCAATCGGATATTGCGAACCCGGTCTGTGCTGAATACCATTGCTGCGGATTGCACTGGTCAACCCTTGGAGCGGATTGAAAAAGACATGGACCGCGATTATTTCATGAGTGCAGACGAAGCGCGCGAGTACGGGATCATCGATCAGGTGATTACGCACAATAAGCGCGTTAGCTGATTGAAGTGCATACCAAGGAAAATCCAAGGACGGCAGAAGGCGCACAGCCCTCTCCGTCCTCTTTCTTTTTGCAGAATCAAACGAAGGGGATTGGGGCAGGATTAGCATCAGGATCCCTGCAAATTCTTAGTCAATGTACGCGTAATAAAGACACTCGTATCCGCTGGGAAGCCGCCTGTTTTTTTGCTTAAGCTTGTCCTTGACAGCCTAGAGGGGCTTTGCTAAGATGGGAACAATATATTTTCGTAAGCGGCTATACGGTCTTGATATATAGGGTTGTGTCTTCATAGGAATGACAGCGGTAGTCGTTTTTTTTAAGATATCAGAAAGTATAAACTGCGGGGGATTGGCATCCTGATATCGCAAGAAAAACATCCGCTAAACGCGGTCTGTCTACTTTGAATTTACGTCGATAGACGTTTTTCTTATACCCGGATTTCAGGAATGAAGCCCAACAAATCAACAAATTCGAAGGAGGATTCATCACGGTGTGGGAAAGTAAATTTGACAAGGAAGGCTTAACGTTTGACGATGTGCTTCTGATTCCCCGTAAATCGGAGGTATTGCCTAAAGAGGTGGATGTGTCCACTCGGCTTAGCGACAAGGTGAAGCTGAACATCCCATTGATCAGTGCGGGCATGGACACAGTCACAGAAGCGGCGTTGGCGATTGCCATCGCACGGGAAGGCGGCATTGGGATCATCCACAAAAATATGCCGGTCGAACAACAAGCTGAAGAGGTCGATCGGGTGAAACGCTCCGAGAGCGGCGTAATCACCAATCCTTTCTCGCTGACTCCAGATCATCTCGTATCCGACGCAGAGCAGGTTATGGCCAAGTTCCGTATTTCCGGCGTACCGATTGTAAATGAGGAGCAGAAGCTGGTGGGGATTTTGACCAACCGCGACCTGCGTTTTGTTCATGATTACAATATCAAAATCAGCGACGTCATGACGAGAGACAACCTGATTACCGCTCCGGTGGGAACCTCGTTGCAAGAAGCTGAAATTATTTTGCAGAAGCATAAAATCGAGAAGCTTCCGCTCGTTGACGAGAATAATATCCTGAAAGGCCTTATCACAATCAAAGATATTGAAAAAGCAATCCAATTCCCGAACGCCGCCAAGGATGCCCAAGGGCGCTTGCTTGTAGGCGCGGCGGTGGGGATCTCCAAGGATACGTTTGAACGGACGGAGGCTTTGGTGAAAGCCGGCGTTGACGTCATTACGGTGGATTCGGCGCATGGACACCACATTAACATTATTGATGCAGTGGCCGAGCTTCGCAGACGGTATCCGGATTTGACGATTATCGCAGGTAACGTAGCGACAGGTGAAGGAACGAGAGCTTTGATTGAAGCGGGAGCTTCCGTCGTGAAAGTAGGGATTGGACCGGGTTCGATCTGTACCACCCGCGTCGTTGCCGGGATCGGTGTACCGCAAATTACAGCGGTTTATGATTGTGCGACAGTTGCCCGTGAATACGGGATTCCGATCATCGCGGACGGCGGTATCAAATATTCTGGCGAAATCACCAAAGCAATCGCGGCTGGTGCGCATGCGGTCATGTTGGGCAGCTTGTTTGCCGGAACGGAAGAAAGCCCTGGGGACTCGGAAATCTATCAAGGGCGTCGGTATAAGGTATACAGAGGCATGGGCTCGATGGGGGCCATGAAGCAAGGTAGTAAGGACCGCTACTTCCAGGACGATGACAAGAAGCTCGTGCCGGAAGGGATTGAAGGTCGCGTAGCGTATAAGGGACCGCTCTCGGATACGATCCACCAACTTATTGGTGGTCTGCGTTCCGGGATGGGATATTGCGGCACGAAGACGCTCGACGAGTTGCGCAACGATACGCAATTTGTCCGCATTACGGGCGCCGGCCTGCGCGAAAGCCATCCGCATGACGTGCAAATCACCAAAGAAGCGCCTAACTACTCGATTCAATAAACTGATAAATTTTGATAGAAATGGGCTGACCATTTTATTCCATCACTGGCAGGGCGTTTTCCGCCCTGCTTGTCTTTTTTTACAGATACCCCTGTGATAGAATAGATAAAGCAAAATGAAAGAATATGAGGGGAGCTTTAAGGGCATTGAAACTCAAACAACCACAACGCAAATCGACAACTAAACGGCATGTCTTGCGCAAAAGCGTTGCTTCTGTGCTGCTGGTGAATGCGCTAGTATTCTCTCTTGCGCCGGCGATGGCGCTGGCAGAAGGGGAACAGACGGAATCTACTAATGCCGGAACAACATCAACCGAAACGACGACAGTGCAAACAACGGCTACCTCAATTCCTTCCGTGGAGTCTTTAGATTTGGAAGTCAGCGCTGCGATCTTGCTCGAGCCTGTCTCTGGCCAAATCTTATTGAACGTTAATGGGGAACAACCGCTGCCTCCGGCCAGCATGACCAAGATGATGACCGAATATATCGTAGCGGAACTTGTGAAACAAGGAAAGTTTAGCTGGGATGACGTAGTGACAGTACAGAAAAATGCAGCCCAAACAATCGGTTCACGGATTTTTCTGGCCGAAGGGGATCAACATACTGTAGAAGAACTCTATACGGCGATGGCGATTGCCTCTGCCAATGATGCGACGGTGGCTCTGGCGGAATACGTAGCCGGCTCCGAACAGGCTTTCGTGAAAATGATGAACGATGAAGCGAAGCGAATGGGGATGAAGACCGCTCACTTTGCCAACTCAACTGGTTTGGATATTGCAGATATGCCAGCGGAATTCCGGCCAACCGATGGGAAAGAGACCGTAATGTCCGCGCTGGATGCTGCGATTTTGGCCAAATATATTGTTACGGATCATCCTGACTTTGCTCGCTTTACCACAATTCAAAGCAAGAAGTTCCGTGAACGCGATGCCGCGCCGATGGTGAACTTGAACTGGATGCTGGAAGCGAATAAGAACGTCACGAATTTTAAACAATTTGCTTACGAGGGTCTGGACGGTCTGAAGACGGGACACACCTCCAATGCCGGAAACTGCTTTACAGGTACCGCGGTGCGTAACGGCATGCGTCTCATCAGCGTCGTTATGGGGACCGCCTCGGACAAAGCTCGCTTTGTGGAAACGCGGAAAGTCTTAGACTACGGGTTCAACAACTTTGAAACGAAGCAAATTGTACCGCCGAAGACGACAGTGACTGGAACCGAAACCGTTACGGTGAAGAAAGCGAAACATACGGAAGTTCCGGTGGTAACCGATCAAGCGGTTAGCTTCGTTGTGCCGAAAGGTGCAGATACCAACGCGGTTCAAGCTAAAGTGACACTGGCTGATGAAGGCACTCTGACAGCGCCGCTGAAGCAAGGAACGAAGGTTGGGACGGTAACTTATACATTTAAAGCGCCGGGTATGGACCAAACGCTGGAGAAGACGGTCAATCTGATCACAGCCGAGGATGCGGAGAAAGCCGGCTGGTTTACCTTGGTGATGCGTGCAATTGGCGATTTCTTCAGCGATCTGTTTAACGGGATCAAAAATCTTTTCTAAGGTCCATTCAAATCCGAGTAAACGGGTTGTGTATTTAAGTCGTATCTTGTAAAATATTTAGTTAGATTATTATCGGGAGGATTGGACATGGAAACAGGAACATCGCGTGTTAAAAGAGGTATGGCTGAGATGCAAAAAGGTGGCGTCATTATGGACGTCATGAATGCGGAACAAGCCAAAATTGCCGAAGCGGCCGGGGCTACCGCCGTTATGGCGCTGGAGCGTGTGCCTTCCGATATCCGGGCGGCTGGCGGCGTTGCCCGCATGGCGGATCCAACGATTATTGAGGAAGTCATGAAGGTTGTCTCCATCCCGGTTATGGCCAAAGCACGTATTGGTCATTACGTGGAAGCGAAAGTTCTGGAATCGCTTGGGGTAGACTATTTGGACGAGAGTGAAGTACTGACCCCGGCGGATGAAGTGTTCCATATCGATAAACGGGATTTCACGGTGCCGTTCGTGTGCGGCGCGAAGGACTTGGGTGAAGCGTTGCGCCGGATCAGCGAAGGTGCATCGATGATCCGGACGAAAGGCGAACCAGGAACGGGGAACATCGTTGAAGCGGTCCGCCATATGCGTCTGATCAACAGCCAAATCCGTAAAGTACAAAACATGTCGAAGGATGAACTGTACGCAGAAGCGAAGAACCTCGGCGTTTCTTACGATCTGCTGCTCGAAGTTCATGAGAAGGGTAAATTGCCAGTCGTTAACTTCGCGGCAGGCGGGGTAGCGACGCCGGCGGATGCTGCCCTGATGATGCATTTGGGTGCAGACGGGGTGTTCGTGGGATCCGGTATTTTTAAATCGGATAATCCAGAGAAATTTGCCCGGGCGATCGTTGAAGCGACGACGCACTACACGGATTACAAACTGATTGCTGAAGTATCCAAGAACTTGGGTACACCGATGAAAGGCATTGAAATTTCCAAGTTGGCCGCTGCCGAGCGGATGTCGGATCGCGGCTGGTAATCCAGATCGCGGAATAACCGCTGGAATCAAAGGCAAGTCTTTCACCCCGGCTGTCCCTTGGGATGGTCGGGGTACATCTTAGTAAACTGGGGTTTTGCCTGAATGTTCGAAGCCCTCTAGAGAAAGAAGGTTTGTCATGAGAGTAGGGGTGTTGGCGCTGCAAGGCGCAGTTGCGGAGCATATCCGCAGCCTGGAGAAGACCGGAGTTGAAGGCGTAACCGTAAAGCATGTCGAGCAGCTTGCTGACTTGGATGGATTGATTATCCCTGGCGGCGAGAGCACGACGATCGGCAAGCTCATGCGGAAATACGGCTTTATTGAAGCTATTCGCGATTTTTCTGGACAAGGGAAACCGATCTTTGGGACCTGTGCAGGATTGATCGTCATGGCGAAGGAGATCGAGGGCGGCGAGGAGCCTCATCTCGCTCTGATGGATATTAAAGTATCGCGTAATGCGTTTGGACGTCAGCGTGAAAGCTTCGAGACCGACCTTGACGTGAAGGGACTTGAGGCACCGTTGCGGGCCGTATTTATTCGTGCTCCGCTGATTACGGCGGTTGGAGACGGAGTCGAGGTGTTGTCGACCTACAAGGACGAGATCGTGACCGCACGACAAGGGCACTTGCTCGTATCGTCGTTTCACCCGGAACTGACCGACGACTTCTCGCTACATACGTATTTTGTGGAGATGATCAAGCAAGCCAAGCAGCCGTAAGCAGGCCTTGACTCCTTTGCGGGTTGAGGTTTTGTCTGTTTTACCGGCGTTTTGAAATTCCGTTATGCAGCCTTTCCGTCCGCGGGTCTCCCCAGATGAAGGTCGGCAGGTCTGTGCGGGATCATTCTAGGAGGGACTACTCATGTTAGATGTGAAAATCTTACGAAATGACTATGCGCGTGTTGAGGAAGCGCTGAAAAATCGGGGGAAATCGTTGGAGCTGATCTCCGGTTTTGCCCCGCTGGATGAGAAACGCCGGGAGCTGCTTCAAGAGAGCGAAGCGCTTAAGAACCGTCGGAACACGGTGTCTGCAGAAGTGGCCAAGCGTAAGAAAAATAAAGAGGACGCCGACGAGCTGATCGTGGAGATGCGCGAAGTCGGGGATCGCATCAAGGAGCTGGACGAAGAGGTACGGACGTTGGAAGCCCAAATTGACCAGCTGATGCTCTCGATTCCAAACATTCCGCACGAAAGTGTACCGGTGGGGGCTTCTGAAGAAGATAACGTTGAAGTCCGCCGCTGGAGCGAACCGCGTAAATTTGATTTTACACCGAAGGCGCATTGGGATATTGCCGCTGACCTCGGCATCCTTGACTTCGAGGCTGCCGCTAAGGTAACCGGCTCGCGGTTTACGTTTTACAAAGGGCTGGGAGCCCGTCTTGAGCGTGCGCTCATCAACTTTATGATGGATCTGCACAGCAACGAGCACGGCTATGAGGAAATGCTTCCACCATACATCGTGAATCAAGACAGCTTATACGGTACAGGACAACTTCCGAAGTTCGAAGAGGATTTGTTCAAGCTCACCGGCAGCAACGACTACTATCTGATCCCAACCGCTGAGGTTCCGGTGACCAACTATCATCGTGACGAAATTTTAACTGCGGAAGATTTGCCGCGTTATTATGTGGCATACAGCTCCTGCTTCCGTTCGGAAGCCGGTGCAGCGGGCCGCGATACCCGTGGTTTGATTCGTCAGCACCAGTTCAATAAGGTGGAAATGATCAAAATTGTGCATCCGGACACTTCCTATGACGAGCTGGAGAAAATGACGGAGAACGCGGAACGCGTGCTGCAGCTGTTGGGCCTGCCTTACCGTGTACTTGCCTTGTGTACGGGGGATATGGGCTTTACGGCGGCCAAAACCTATGACCTAGAGGTGTGGCTCCCGGAAAGCGGCGTCTATCGCGAAATCTCCTCTTGCTCGAACGTGGAGGACTTCCAAGCTCGCCGGGCCAACATTCGCTTCCGTCCGGAGCCGAAGGCGAAGCCGGAGTTCGTGCATACGCTGAATGGTTCAGGGCTGGCTGTCGGTCGGACCGTCGCGGCCATTCTTGAGAATTACCAACAAGAGGACGGCAGTGTAGTTATTCCAGAAGTTCTGCGTCCGTATATGGGCAATTTACAGAAGATTACCAAGCGGAATTAACTTGCACGCTTGCGGACGATATGGTAGAATCTGATTTGTTACGCGAATCGGATTTTTCCTTGGAGAGGTACCGAAGCGGTCATAACGGGGCGGTCTTGAAAACCGTTAGGGTGCAAGCCCACGTGGGTTCGAATCCCACCCTCTCCGCCATACATATTGCACATTTAGAGAGCAGAGATGCTCTCTTTTTTCGTGTATAAGGCCAGCTATTTCTTCGCAAATTAACCTTGTTGATTAAATCAAGGGAGGCTTTATCTGTTATGACGAAACCGCAGACCTATCAAACCTCTGGATCCGATAATATCCAAGACCAGGATCATCGGCGTGATAAGGGGAAAAGAGGCCCAGAACCGTTATCCGGGTCCAAAAAGGTGAAAATGCGTAAACAAGATGGTCATTACAATCCGGAAGGGTAAGCCTAATCCATTGAAAACATTCGCTGTTCCGCAGCCCCAGCTTCTGCTGGGGCTTTTGTATTGAAGGGACTTATGAATTAGAACAAGACAACAAGACAAGAAAATGTCATAATAAAGGTAAGGGTATGTCCTTTAAAGGGGAGCATGAATACTAGAGAAAGCCTGGTGAGAGGGAAGAATTGAGCAAACCAACTTGAAAGGATCGTGATGCCATTTGAACGCAGTTAATCCAAACCATCTGATTCCACCGAATGCAACCCAAGTACGCCAACATAAACAGCGGACGCTGAAAAGTACTTTATTCAGATCGATGTTTATTGTCATTGGAGCGGTGATCGTCTCTGTTGCACTGGAGCTGTTCTTGGTACCAAATAAAATTACGGACGGCGGGATAACCGGTATTTCCGTAATGACCTCTTATTTATCGGGACTCCCGCTTGGGGTATTCCTCTTCCTTTTCAACCTCCCGTTTCTAATTGTCGGTTATAAACAAATCGGCAAGACTTTTGCAATATCCACCCTTTTGGGCATTACTGTTATGTCGGCCGGTACAACACTGCTGCACCATGCTGAACCGTTTGTAACGGATACCTTGCTGGCTTTCGTGTTTGGCGGTATTTTGTTAGGGTTAGGTACCGGTTTAGTCATCCGCTTTGGAGGCTCTTTGGATGGTACCGAAATTGTAGCCATTCTGATTTCGCGCAGAACTCCGTTTTCGGTTGGCGAGATCATTATGTTTTTTAACTTCTTTATTTTGCTTAGCGCAGGCTTTGTGTTTGGCTGGGAGCGCGCCTTATTTTCGCTGTTAGCTTATTATATTGCCTACAAATCGATTGATATCGTGGTAGATGGCTTAAACGAGTCGAAATCGGTATGGATCATCAGCGATCAAATCGATGAGATCGGAGATGCTATTCTAAGCCGTTTGGGCCGCGGCGTTACGTACTTAACTGGAGAAGGCGGTTTTTCCGGGGATCCGAAGAAAGTTATCTTCTGTGTAATTACCCGCTTGGAAGAAGCTAAGCTGAAGGAAATCGTTAATCATTACGATGAAAATGCATTTTTGGCAGTCGGAAACATTCATGACGTCAAAGGCGGACGTTTCAAGAAAAAGGCGATCCATTAATTTGGAGAAATGAATTCCGTCCTATTGGCGTATGGTTTATGATATGTGAGAAGTGTTCAGAAAAAGGAATGCTTTAGAATGAGGTTAGGGCAGGAGAGAGGAGACTGTAATGTCTAGGAAATGGTTCACGTCGATGATGCTGGTGATGCTGTCTGTCGTGCTGGTATTGTCCGGCTGCAGCAGTAAGAAAGAACCGAAGGAAGCCTTGAGCAGCGCAGCGATGAAGGCGCTGGAGATGGATTCCTACGTGGTGGAGAATCAAATTAAGATCTTGGATTTCTCCGTAGAAGGGACAGAAGAGGCAGAGTCTGCGGAAGTAGGCGCGGTGTTTTCCATGCTCAAGAACGCAGAGATCAACATCAAGCAAATTTACCAGAAGGAACCGATGCAAACGGAAGCAACGCTGGAAGTCAAACTGACAGGGGATATGACAACCACCATTACTATCCCGTTGGTGATGACAGCCGAGAAGCTGTATGTGAAAATCCCAAGCATTCCGTTCTTGCCATTGCCGGAGTCAGTGACAGGGAAATTCCTGGTACTGGACTTGAAAGAGCTGGCAGAGCAAGCGGGCGAGGAATTTAATCCGGATCTATTCAACCCGGAGAAGAGTCAGAAGCTGAGTATGGAATTGATGGGGGCATTATTTGCCGAATATGAGTCGGGGGCTTACTTCAGCAACATCGATCCTAAGGAGGCATCGCTGCCGGCGGGCTTCAAGGCGAAGCAAGTTGTGCAGTTTGCCATTACGAATGACAATGTAAAAGAAGCGGTGACCATTCTGGTAAACCAGGCATTGCCGAAGATGCTGGATATCCTGGCGAAAGAAGAATACCGTTCGATGCTGCAGCTGACGCCGGAGGAAATCGAGCAGGCGAAGCAGGAGCTGCAGGAAGGCAACCAGGATGAATTGGGCGAGGCGCTGGATGAGATGAAGAATCATCTGCAAATCAACAAGTTCACTGTGGATACCGCCATCGACGAGAACAATTACCCAGCGTACTACAATGTTCAGGTGGACGTCGCCGTGAACGATCCGGATACGCAGACGAACGTTAAGGCAGCGGTGCAAATGACCAGCCACTTTACCCAAATCAACGAGAAGCCAGCCTTTGAAATTGGCATCCCGACAGACACGTTGACTTTGGAACAGCTGCAAGAGGAAATGAGCCAGTTTGGCTATTAGGCGTTAGGACTTATCCAACAGTTTATACTTACACTCGAAAAAAACCTCCAGTCCCATGTTTCTTAAGGGGCTGGAGGTTTTAATGTTTTATGAGAAGTTATTTCTTGCGAAGCCGGCGGAAGAACTCGGTTAACAGCGAGGCGCATTCCTCTTGAAGTATGCCAGAGGTAATATCGGTCCGGTGGTTAAACCGCGGCTCCTGCAGCAGGTTCATCAGCGTGCCGGCACATCCTGCCTTTGGGTCCGGTGCTCCGTAGATCACATGGGGGACACGACACTGTACGATCGCTCCGGCGCACATGGGGCAAGGCTCTAGCGTGACATAGAGTCGACAGTGGAGAAGCCGCCAGGCACCCAGCCGCTCGCTCGCTTCGCGGATGGCAATCATCTCGGCATGGGCGGTTCCATCGAGCGAGCTTTCCCGCAGGTTGTGGCCGCGTCCAACGATTTCGTCGCCTCGGACGATCACCGCACCGATGGGGACTTCGCCGATGGCTTCTGCTTTTCGAGCTTCCCGAATTGCCTCGGCCATCCAATATTCATGGGGATAAGTTGAGGCAGGAGGTTCGGGGATCAAAGGGGATGAAGAAGGCATAGATCAAATCAACTCCTTAATGAACGTAACCATTCGTTTTGTCCAACGAACAGGCATTCGTTGTTAACATGTTGTGAATAACATTGTGTATAACTGCAAGAATATCCCCATTTTTATACACATATTATCCAGAACATTGTGAGTATGTTGATAATTTGTGGATAACTCAACAGAACATCACGTCTCATAGATAAGACTCAAGAACTGGCTTTGTAGGCATTTCTACATATTGTAAGGATACGATCTGGGAAATTCAACGTCTTTGCAAAACATGTCGTAAAAGGTATGATGTATGTAGAAATTGTGAATCCCATAAATATCCATAAATTAGTTCCAGAGGTGGGATAAACACTTGACTATAAAAACCAAGCTCGCTTTGATTATATCTTGTTTTGCGCTGATTATCCTCTCTCTGAATATCGTTTTAAGTTATTTTACGGTACGGGACAATCTGCGCAGGGACAGCGAAGCGAACATGATGCTGACCGCGAATCAAATTGCTATTGCTGTCGAACAAAGTCGTTCGTTGTATAATTATGTCAAGCTCACGTTGGGCGGAAAAATGAGCAGCGACATGACGGATGCGATCCTGATCATGACCAGCCCGGATCGTATTGCGCAAAAATCGATGAGTACGAACCGCAGTCTGTTG
The DNA here is from genome assembly GCF_000518465.1 of Paenibacillus sp. J14. Lineage (NCBI taxonomy): Bacteria > Bacillati > Bacillota > Bacilli > Caryophanales > Paenibacillaceae > Paenibacillus > Paenibacillus sp. J14. The sequence goes on from NZ_JADQ01000029.1 coordinate 12,677, forward strand.
GAGATTACAGGAATTGACCCGAATCATTTTGATGAGAACCATCGGCTGTTCGGTACCTATAACTATAAAAATGATGAAGGCTTGAGACAATCGGTCGCAGAGGCCATTTCGCAAAATCGCAGCCTGGTAGTGGATACTCGGATTAACGGCGAACGTGTGCTGGAGTGCTATGTTCCCATTTCGAATTACAGGGAGAATCCTTACGTCATTCGTGTTGTGTCTAGTTATTCCCCGATTGCCGATGCGATCAACAAGCAGATGATCGGTCAGCTTATCGTTTCCGTTAGTCTGTTGGCATTAATGGTGACGGGGAGCTATTGGATGGCTGGCGGGCTGATCCGACCGATTCGCCATATTTTAGACCAGGTGAATGTGTTGGCTTCAGGCCGGCTGGATACTCGTTTAAAAGTCAGCAGCTTTGACGAGCTTGGACTCCTTGCCCACAAAATTAACATCATGGCGGACAACTTGGGCCGGTATACGACCGAGCTGAGGCAAAAAAGCGAAGAGAACCGGTCCATGAAGGAGTATCTGGAATCGATCATAAGCCAGACGGCGGATGCGATCCATATTACGGATGTCAAAGGGCGGGTGTTGCAAGTCAATGCCGCCTTCGAAAGGCTGTACGGCTGGAGCAGCGAAGAAATTGTCGGGAAGTATCTCGAGTATCTTCCGGAGTTCGAGTTAGATGGGCGGACCATTTGGCGTCCGGAGGCGGAAGTGATTGAAACCGCTGAATCGGTATTGGCGGAGACGGTTCGATTGCGCAAGGACGGCAGCCAAGTTGAGGTGAGTATCAGCGTATCACCGATCTTCGACCAAGCGGGCAAAATTACCGCATTGATCAGCATTTCCCGCGACATGACGGAGCACAATAAAATGGAAGACCTGTTGCGTCGGTCTGAGAAGCTCACCACGGTAGGGCAGCTCGCCGCCGGGGTTGCACATGAAATCCGCAATCCGTTGACGACGCTTCGCGGGTTTCTGCAAATGCAGCAGCGCACCCGGACGGTGAACGTGATGCATACCGATGTGATGCTGGCGGAGCTGGACCGAATTAATCTGATCGTCAGCGAATTTCTGATTTTAGCCAAGCCTCAGGCAGTGCAGTTTCAGATCAAGGACGTCCGCTTCACGATGGGGGACGTCGTCTCTTTGTTGGATAGCGAAGCCCATTTACATAATATTGAATTTGAAGTGCATTTCTCGCCAAGCCCGGTTCTGGTACACTGTGAAGAGAACCAATTGAAGCAGGTATTCATCAACTTGTTGAAAAATGCCATGGAGGCCATGCCCAAAGGAGGTAAGATCCTGCTTCAAGTGGAAGAGGACGACAGTGGCTTTGCTGTGCTCCGCGTCATCGACGAAGGCGAAGGGATTGCTAAAGATCGGCTTCAGAAGTTGGGCGAGCCTTTTTACACGAACAAGGAGAAAGGAACCGGTCTCGGTCTCATGATCAGCCAGCGGATCATTGAGGGACACCGCGGGACGCTGAAGATCGAAAGCGAGCTTGGCAAAGGAACGGCTGTAACTATTACCCTCCCGCTTGTACAGGAGGAAGAAGAACATAACAAAGGGCAAGCGGATCTCGCGAATTAAAGCGAACTGCTAGGCTATGCGGAGGGACCAAAGACAGCACCATGAGAATTAATAAATTCATTAGTGAAACGGGATTTTGCTCCCGACGAGAGGCGGACAAGCTGGTCGAGTCGGGCCAAGTGACCATTAACGGCGTCAAGGCGATTCTAGGCAGCCAGGCGGAGCCAGGAGACGATGTCCGGGTCAACGGGAGGGCGATTGCGGCCAAGCGTTCTAAACACGTGTACATCGCTTTAAATAAGCCGGTGGGGATCACCTGCACAACGGAAACGCATGTGAAAGGCAATATTGTGGATTTCGTTGGGCATTCGGAGCGGATTTTTCCGATTGGGCGCTTGGATAAAGATTCCGAGGGATTGATCCTGCTCACCAGCGATGGCGATATCGTCAATAAAATTTTGCGGGCGGAAGGCAAGCACGAGAAGGAATATATCGTGACCGTGGATCGGCCGATTACCCCTAGCTTTGTGAAAGCGATGAGCGAAGGCGTCAAAATTCTCGGGGAGATGACGTTGCCGTGCAAGGTGACGCGGGTTTCGGATCGGGTGTTCCGAATTATTCTGACCGAGGGGAAGAACCGGCAGATTCGCCGGATGTGCAGCGCTCTCGGCTATGAAGTACGCAGATTGCAGCGCATCCGGATTATGAACATTCATCTCGGTCAGCAGAAGGTAGGCACTTGGCGCGACTTAACTGAACAAGAGAAGCGGGAGTTGGGCTTGGCCCTGAATTACCAGCTTTCCTAACGTAACATGGACAAAAGATAAAGGACAGGTTGCCTTACATCTAAGGCGCCTGTCCTTTGCTTCTTTATTCATGGGCAGCTGTTACACCAAGCTGCTCGGTGCTATCCGTGTACTTGCGGATGATTGACACTTCGACCCGGCGGTTCTGTGCGCGGCCCACAGCCGTATCGTTGCTGGCAACGGGGTGATATTCCCCGTATCCGATGGCGCTGAACTTCTTCGGATCCAAGTTCGTGTTCAGCAGGAGAATTTTCATGAAATTGAGCGCCCGTACCGAGCTTAAATCCCAGTTCGACGGGAATTCATAGGTTGAGATCGGCACGTTGTCGGTATGGCCGGATACGATAACCTCATAATCCGGAAATTGCTGAAGCATGTTGGAGATCGCCTTAGCTAACTGACGAGCTTCCGGTTTCACCACGGCTTCTCCTGAAGCGAAAAGCGCCTTGTCGCTAATCGTGATCATCAGCTGGGATTGATTGAGTTTCGTTTCCAGGTCATCCGTTAATCCATTTTCCTTGATATAGGTGTCTAGCTGCTTCTTCAAAGCTTCCAGGTTCTGCTGTTCTTGACGCTTCAGCTCGTTCTTCTTCGTCATTAAGCCATCCTGGGTGGATTTTGGCGTCTCGATTTCGCTGAGCGAAGTCTTGTTGTTGCTGATCATGGCGTTTTGATCGAGGACACTGGTGCCTCCGGTCAGCACGCTCTTAAATGCTTCGCTCATCTCTTGGAACTTCATCGCATCCACTGTGCTCATCCCATAGAGGACGATAAACAGCGCCAGCATCAGCGTCATCAGGTCAGAATAAGGGAGCAGCCAGCTCTCGTCGGCATGTTCCTCGTGATCTTGGTGTTTCTTATTCTTTTTGCTCACCATCACCGGCCCCCTTTTCAAAGATTTCCGCACGTTCCGCAGGGGTTAAGAACACGGCAAGTTTCTGTTGAATTGCAATCGTAGACACACCCGATTGAATGGACAGCAGGCCTTCCACCATCATCAACCGGATCTCCATCTCTTTCTTCGAGAGACGTTTCAGTTTATTGGCGATCGGGTGCCACAGCACATAACCGGTGAAAATACCGAATACCGTCGCAATAAATGCACCTGAAATGGCATGAGCCAGAATCTCCATATCGCTCATGTCGGACAGTGCGGCGATCAGACCGACAACCGCACCAAGCACCCCGAGTGTCGGAGCGTACATCCCCGCCTGAGAGAACATCAGAGCACCTGCTTTGTGGCGCTCCTCGGTGGCCGCAATATCCTCAGTCAGGACATCCTGCACGAATTCTTGATCGTTGCCGTCGATGATCATCCGCATCCCACCGCGCAGGAAGTCATCGTTGATCTCTTCAACCTTCGCTTCCAGCGCCAGCAAGCCTTCGCGGCGGGTAATGGTCGCCCATTCCGTAAACAGGGTGATCAACTCCGCTTTGCTGATCATTTTCGGTTTGACGATCGTCATTTTGATCAAGGTCGGAAACTTCTTCAACTCCGATAACGGGAAGCCCATAAACAGCGTTGCCGCCGTTCCGACAAAGATGATGACGAAGGCCGCAGGGTTCTGGACCAAGCTTTCTACGGGTGCGCCTTTTAGGAACATACCTAAAATCAGGGCAATCAATCCGAGAATCAAACCAATAATTGTTGAAAATTCCATTGTACACCTCGTCCTTGAGAGAAATTGATACCAACTTGCCCTTCCGCGTCCTTGCGGAAGAGGCTGACACACCAGTCTGAAACGATTAACTATTTTATCGACAGATTTCCCTTTTTTTTTAAGTGGTTTTTTCCGGTATAATAAGATTACGGTCAGAATGGAGAAGACCGAAAGGGAGGATATCGCAGTGGGCGTAAAACACGGCAGGGATTATGAATTTATTTTGGCTGATTTGACGAACGCGGTTGGCCGGATTCAAGATAGCTATCTTTTCTTCGAAATGGAGCCCTCGGAATGGGAAGGGTTATCGGATACGGATCGAGGCGAGGTGCTTGAAGCTCTGGCGGAGGATTTATTCTTTGGGTTGGGCTCGGAGCCGATGATTGAGGTAGGCAGTGCGATCGTGATCTATGATCCCGAAGGACATCGCATCAATATCCTGATCGGGGATTCCGAATTAACCTCCGTATCCTTGATATAACCGCATCTGTTGCTGCCGCTGTACCGTCCAATGGCGATAAGCATGAAGGCAGGGGTTCGAGAATACAATAGTTGGAGACGAGGCTAGGACAAATCAAACTTCAGATCCTGGTGCGTGACGAGGAAACTTACATATACAGGAGTTCTTGAAGAGAACGGGAGGAAGAATAATGCCGTTTACACCGCAAGAAGTAGAAGCGCATTTGGAAAAACTGGAAGGATGGGAACTAGAGGAAGGACGATGGATTTTTCGTAAATATACGTTTTCCAACTTTATGAAGGGGATCGCATTTGTAGATGAGGTAGCTGCGATCTCGGAAGCATTTAACCACCATCCCTTTATCACAATCGACTATAAAACGGTAACGCTCCGTTTGACCTCTTGGGAGGAAGGCGGCATTACAGCCGTTGACATCAAGGAGGCGCAGCAATATAACGAGGCCTACGAAAAGATGCGGTCAGGGGATTAGCCAAGTCAGCTCATGATCGGATTTATAGAGGTATCAAAACAACCGCCGGGAATTTACATTCCCGGCGGTTGTGCTTTTTTCGCGTGTTTNTTTTTNCNCCGCAAGCCATAAGGCGACGTTCGCAATTTCCTCTTCCTTTAAGCGATCCTTAAAAGAAGGCATCATGCCGCCCTTCCCTTTGGTGATAATGGAGAACAGTTGGTCTGCCGTCAATTCCGATCCAATCTTCTGCAGATTTGGGCCCGCGCCGCCTTGCAATGTATCACCGTGGCAGGAGATGCAATTTGCTTTGACGATGGCTTCGGCTTGTTCTGCGTTCATGGTGATTTCAGGCATTTGCGGCTTGGCTTCTTGCGCAGCCTCTTCCCGGCTTGGCAAGGTGAACATCAATACAAGGGCTAAAGCGCCTGCGATGACGAACAAACCGCTCATGATCCACTTTTGCATTTCAATCGCCCCTCCTATGTATGCTACCTATCCATTATAACGGAACACACGGGTTGATCATAGTCTTTGTGTCCAAATTAGGAACAAAAATTATCCGTTTCCATTAAATTGTGTGCCATAAGTCATAGTCTTAATCAAAACAAGACATAAAAAAGAGCGTGCCCTTATTCAGGCAGCCCTTTATGAACCATACAATAGAACGGTTTGGACACCCCGCCAGGTGTCATCTTCTCATACAGATCGGTAATGACAAACCCCGCCTTCTGGTAAGCCCGGATCGCTCGGGTGTTCCAGGTCAGCACTTCCAGGTCAATCTGATGATCCGGCTTACGACGCCAGGCTTCCTCCACGATGGTCCTCACAAACAGCTTGCCCAGCCCGTGGCCGCATAGCTCGGGCTTCATACCGATGCCAAGCCGGGTGACTCCTTCCATCGGGAAGTACTGAGCGAAGCCGGCAAGCTCCCCCTTCTCATCCAACACGGAGACATACTGTTCGGCGCGGATCGCCGGGTTCCCAAACTCCACGTCGAGCGCTTTCATTTGCTCCCATGGCAGCCAACTGTAGATGTCATAAGGAGAATCGTAACGCCAGGTGCAAATTTCCGCGCCATGGGCTTCTTCCATCGGTACGATACGAAACGGAGACATCGTTTGGTCCATATTGCCCCCTCCTTAATTAAAGGAAAGTCCGTCGTAATTGTTCCATTATCCTCACAATAGCCGGAATTACGCAGCTTGTAAAGGTTTTTGCCTACCCTTCGGGAAATTAAAATTGTGGGATTTCTCCTGGATATTTAGCTTTGCGGCAACCTTTTTCCCGGTTGTTTCGTTATATAGATAAGAGTACAGATAAAAAAAGACCGCAAGGCGGTTCCAACGAGAACCCGGCCCAGCGGCGAATTAGTGATGATGAACAGGATGAAACCGATAGATCAATGGATTACGATTCCGCAGCGTAGACGGAATAACCGTACTTACTGAGAACACGCTTCGCGCCAACGTAGCGGTTCTGGTAATAACTGTTGCTTAGCTTGTCGATCCGGATGCCCTTGGATGAGGATGCATGGGCGAATTCACCGTCGCCGACGTAAACACCAACATGGGATACTTTGCCCGTCCCCGTCGTCTTGAAGAAGACGAGATCCCCAGCTTGAAGCTCGCTCTTCGGTACCGGTGTGCCTTGCTTATACTGAGCGGCAGACACACGTGCTAACTTGATACCCATCTTGCTGAAGACGTACCGGGTAAATCCAGAGCAATCAAATCCCGCTGTCGTGGTGCCGCCAAATTTATAAGGCGTCCCGTACACGGAATCGACGATACTGGATAGCGTCGTTGTCTCGGCTTTTGCGGAGTCGGCAAAGGCGCTACCTGCCCCCAAGGTGAATAGGAGGGCTAAACTCGTTACCGCTGCTGTCAAAGTCTTTCTCAAGATGTCTTACTCCTTCCAAGGCCTACGAGGTTAGCTTATGGATTCGGTTGAAGGTTCCCTATGATCTGCTATAGCGGTAAGTTAAAAAGTCATCTTCGGATCACGAAGTAACTCAGGATGGAGATTCTAACCTTGATTGAAATGGTAAGTTAAAAAGTCATCTTCGGATCACGAAGGATGAGACTGTTACCTTTTATAGCGAAATCAATTCACCCTTTGGTGGGTCCCCCGCTTCCCGGGTGCGTGGGAATTCGGCAGTTTCATTGTAGATGGCACCCAAGATCTTGCATAGAAATAGTTACAACAATAATTACAAAGTTGTTACCATTTACGTTCTTCATTTTACCAAAGCCGTCCAGAGATGACAAGTTTGTCGAAAAAAACGCTTCTATTGGCCTGTGTTCGCGAAGGGATTCGTGGGTAATGGTTCCTAAGAGACTAGGGCTAAAGAAAAGAGTAGGAGAAAGAAAGGGGATCCAAGGAAAAAACCCGCAGAGACGTTGTAATCAACATCCCCACGGGCTTCGTAGCGAGTTCTTATTGAACATCATCGTGATCAGCAATTTCACCGGTTACATCTTCATACTTGTCGTTGCTCATGATTCGTTTCGCGCCAACGTAACGCTCGACGTAGTACTTCTCGCTTAATTTGCTGATGACTACACCTTTGGAGGAGGAGGCATGAGCAAATTTGCCGTCGCCGACATAGATGCCGACATGAGAAACGCCTTTGCCGGAAGTATTAAAGAAGACCAAATCGCCTTCGATCAGTTCGCTCTTGTCAACCTCCGTACCCATTTTGTATTGGGATGCGGACTGATGAGGCAGCTTGATGCCGATCTTCGAGAAGACGTACATCGTAAATCCAGAACAGTCGAATCCGGAGGTTGTGGTTCCGCCTGCAACGTAGCTGCTACCAAGCGCGCCGTCGATGACACTGTCCAGTTTGGAATCGGCGAAAACGCTGCCAGTTCCAATGGTGAAAAGCATGGCAAAACTTACTGCTGCTACCGTCAAACGCTTCTTCAAGAAGTTATGCTCCTTCCAATGCCTACGAGGTTAGCTTAAGGATTCGGTTGAAGGTTCCCTATGATCCCTCTCAAACGAGATCAATTCACCCAAAGTGGTTCCCCCGTTTCCCTGGTGAAGGGAATTCGGCTTTGTTTTTCACACCTGTCATTTCTAATTTGACATCCGGCACGAATCTCCTGCCAAAGATGACAAAAATAATTACAAAACTGTTACTGAAATTGCGTTGCTGTTATTGTAACAAAGGTAGGTATCTTTTGGCAATGCTTAATTCACAAGATTAAGAGGGGAAATAGGACGGAAGGCCTTCGCCGAACGGCGAAGGCCTTGATGTTACAGGGTTTTGAGGAGTTAAAAAATTTTAACTTTTTTGTGCCTTGGACTGCCAAAGATGAAATTGAGAGGCGATCTTCCAGACCTTAAATGTGCAGCGAAAGAGAGGATAAGCCTGCTGCAGGATGAGGGCCAGCATCCCCGTCCAAATCCAAGATGCGGTGCCGAAGAGAAGGAAGAGGATCAGGCCAAAAGCCCCGAGAATTAGCGAGATAGAGATGCCCTGCAACAGGGTTCGGAAGCAAGCTAGCAGGGAATTCCAAACTCCGGCTTTAAACAAGTAGCCGAACTGGACAAACAATAGGCATTGCCGGATAAACCAACCGTAAATGAACCAGCCCAGGATCAGCCCAAGCCCAGTGAGCCAGGTTGCCATCGGAAGTTCCATCCCGGTCAACCCCGGCCAAAGCGACAGTAGTCTCGGCACAATCCAGAAGGCGGGCAACAAGGTAAGCACGAGCTCCATCGCGTAGAACAAAATTACCGGTTTACCAAATTCCTTCATTCCTCGGAACAGGGGGAAGCCGGGGTTGCGATTTTCCGCCGGTGTGAAGCCGTAGAAGATTCCCGCCTGGATCAACGGAGTCAAGATCATGCGCAGGACGATCATCCCTGCCAGCAGCCAGCAATACAACCGAACCTCGGGATTGCTCCATAAATTCATCTGTCCCTCAAGCAAGAACAGGAGTTTCGATAGCGCCGTGGGCGGCGGGTCAGGATATCTTTGCAGCAGCGCCGTTACGGCAGTATCGACCAACCGGTACAAGAACAATCCCCACAGCAGCTGGTACAGGAACAAGATGATGACCGAGGGAAATTGGCTTTTCAGGGCAGTCCACCCTAAACGAACGAAACTCATTTCTTTCCCTCCTTATAGAAGTATGGACCTAGGGTTACCACAGAAGTCCTCCAAGGATCGCTTCAAGCAGCTTGGTGACGCTCATATTGGAGCGAGACAACGTGGTTTCAGGGACTTCTGCTTTCAGATAGTTGTTGATGTGAAGGTTCTCCACCGTTAAGGTGTAGTCCGGGTCGATCTGAACCCATGCCAGCGGTGCTTTATATTGCAGCTTGATCTCGAGGCGAGAATCTTCCCCGTTCCATTGCTTGCGTACGGTGTGCCCATCGGTGAAGGTGAACAGCAGCGGAACCTTCGGATGGGTTGCCCCTTTGCGGGTAAAGACCACTTTCGACTCGTATATCTGACCGCTTTCCTGGTTGATTGGAGTGATTTGAATGTTGTCTACTGCAAAATCCGCCATTTTCCCATCATAGACGTATTGTTGAAAATACGCTTTCCAACTGCGGCCGGTCACTTGCTCAACTACCCGTTGGAAATCAGCGGTCGTTGGGTGCTTAAACCGATATTTCTGGCTGTATGTGCTCAGAATCCGCCTCATCGTCTTGCTGCCGACCTGCCGCTCGATATCCAGCAGGATTAATTTGCCGCGGTAGTACGCATTCTTGGCATAGCCATCCCCGGGACCGTATTTCCAGGCGTTCTGGGTCAAGGAAGCCGGTGAAGTAATCATGGCCGATTGGATCGGCAAATTCGGGGTGATGCCGAACTCCTGCTCCATGAGCTTATCCTCTGCATAGGAGGCAAAGGCTTCATCCAACCAAGCTTCCTCGAGTTCATTGTTGGCGATCATCCCGTAGAAGAACTGATGGGCGATTTCGTGGATGACCGTGCGCTCCAGATCATCGTATCCAGGGGAATCGCTGACGGCCCCAAACGCGGTAACTAGAGTCGGATATTCCATGCCGCCGGCCCCGTTTGCGTTCGCCGGTGGAACGACCACGGACAGCGTGGAATACGGGTACCGGCCATACCACTTACTGTAGTTTGCCAGAGCGACCTTGGCGGCATAGAAGTAGCGTTCCTTCAGATCCTTATGTGCGGGATCGAGATACAGCTTAATGCGCACGCCGGGAACTTCTGCTGAGGAGAAGGGCTCTTCCATGTAGATGAAGTTCGGCGAAGCCGCCCAAGCGAAATCGTGGACATCGTCGGCGTAGAATTGCAAGGTTTTCCGTCCGTTCTTCAAGACTGCCTTTTTGGTCTGAAAACCAGTGGCTGCCACGGTGTACGTCTCGGGCACATTGATCCTTACACTGTAAATCCCGAAGTCGGAGTAAAATTCCGAGTTCCCGTGATACTGATGGAGGTTCCAGCCTTCGGACGTCCGCCCCCGAGTCCCCACCGGCTCGTACACACTCATCTTAGGAAACCATTGCCCTGCCATGACGAAATCGTCGGCAATGCCCATACGGGCAAAAATCTTCGGCAGCTTGACGGTGAATTTCATCCGCAGCGTCAGGCTTTCACCGCCCTGGACCGGCACGGGCAGCCGAACCTTGGCTAAGGTTTGATCTTTCGTATTGCCATCGTCAGGCTGAACGTACTGGATCCGATGCAGTAAGGAGATGCCGTCGGTCGTTTTCAGTTCGGTGATCTCCATGGATCCCCAGCCGTCCTTAGGCATGACGTCGTTCCGCAGTTTTCCGCCCGATTCTTTCATAAACGTCGTATCCTCGGAAGCAAACGCGTTCGGATATAAGTGCAAGTACACCTCGTTGATCGTCTTCTTGCCGGGATGGGTCCAAGTCAGCGTCTCTGAGCCGGTTAACGTCCCCTCTTGCTCGTTCAGCGTGACGTCGATGTGATATTCGGCGACCCGATTGCTGAGCACTTCGGCGGTCGGTTGCTGAATGGTTTCAGTTTGCGGCGGCGTTGGGGTTTGTCCGGTTTTTTGGACCGCTTTAGGCTCCGCCTTGGCCGGGACGAACGAAGCCAGCGATTCCCCACCTTCCCGCAGGGTCACCCAGGCGGCTCCGAGGGTGAGGCACAAGGCAAGGATAGAAATGCCGTAGACAATAGTACGTCGGGTCATACAATGGATACCTCCCGTTGACAAGCATCTACAGCATGTATATGTTTGCATTTGGAAGATTATTAGTTAAAATTGAGAGGTAGTTAAAAAGCCATTTTTTGAACTAGGATTGAGATGTAAGGATAACGATAGAAGCTGCCTTGCTTATGAGAACGAGGCGGCAGGTATGCGAAATATGGAGGGAATTATGGATCAGACACCGAAATCGGGTAAAAAGATTTTTGCCCTCAACATTATCAGCAACGATGAGAAGAGCAAACATAAAGGCTTTGGTGCAGGTTCCATCGATTTGAACAGCATGTCTCCGGTCATCATCGACGGGGATGAGGTGTACATTGATGTTGGTGCCATGCATGCGAAAAGCAAGGTGGAGAAAGGCATCAAATTCTCGACCAACCGGGAGGACGTACCCAATGGCCGGCAGGTCTGGATCGTTTGGGTTGCGGTAGACCGCGGGCCGGAAGGCCAATTTTACGGCGGCATGACGGCTTGCGAAATGTTGATTGACACGGAAGCACGCCGCGGCTGGAAAATTCTTGCCGACCATGTCAACAAAATGGATTATGCGTTAAAACGCAGAGTGATTTTGGACGGGTTGAGCAAAGAGCAGAAGGCTGGGCTGAAGCAGCTGCTGATCGAGACCAACGCGGAATGGTGGGATCGCTCGCCGGAAGAGCTGAAGGCGGCCTTGGACGCGTGAACTGAAGAAATGAGGCATAAAAGAAACGCCCCTATCCGGTTGAACTCCCGGAAGGGGCGTTTTGCTTGGCAAGGGAAGTTAGCGCTGGGGGCTGACTTGAATCTTCGGCGAACCCGCCGCCGTTTGCGGGTCCTTACCGAGTAAAATGGTCAGTCCGAGCAGCGTGACGAGAATGGTCGCGCCCATATCGGACATGACGGCGACCCACAAGGTGAGCCAGCCGGGGATCGTCAGCAGCAGGGCGATCAGCTTCAGCGCAAGCGAGAGGCTGATATTCCAGGCGACGATCCGTTTGGCCTGCCTTGCGATGCGGATGGCGCGGGGAAGATGACCGAGATGATCCTGCATCAGGACGATGTCGGCGGTCTCTACGGCGCTGTCCGTGCCTTGGCCCATGGCGATCCCGAGATCGGCGGCAGCCAAGGCCGGAGCGTCGTTGATCCCGTCGCCGACCATCGCCACGCTCCCGCGGCCGGCCAGTGCTTGGATCTGCGCGACCTTCTGCTCTGGCAGCAGGCCGGCATGCCATTCGCTGACACCGCTGCGGTCAGCGATCGCTTGGGCCGCCGCGGCGTGGTCGCCCGTCAGCATGACGGTGCGGGCGACTCCGGCGCGGTGCAAGGCGCGGACGACGTCCGGAGCTTCCGGACGGAGTTCATCGGCGAGGCCGAACAGGCCCAACACGCGCGCGGATTCCGCGGCGAGCACCACGGTGAGGCCCTCCGCCTTCAGGCGCGCGAGGTCTGCGGCAACGCGCGCCCGCTCCTCGCCGCCGAGGGAGAGCTGCGCGAGCAGCGCTTCGCTGCCGACATAGCAGCGAACGCCGTCGACCTCGGCGCTCACGCCCACGCCGGGCAAGGTCGTGAGCCCGGCGGGATGCGCCCAGCCGTCATCGCGCTGGGCGCCATCGGCGCGAGCTCCGTGAGCGCCGCGGCCATGCCCGCTGCTGGCGGGTTCGCAGTAGCAAGCCACGTCGCTGTTGCCGCCGGTGCGGGCGGCAACGTAACGCACCACCGCAGCGGCCAGCGGGTGCAGGGAGCCGCGCTCCAGTGCGGCGGCTACCGTGTAAAACCGCTGCGGCACATACGCGATCTCGCGCTGCACCTCCGGCTGCCCCTTCGTCAGGGTGCCGGTCTTATCGAACGCGATCGCGTTCAGCTTCCCGAGCTGCTCCAGATGTACACCGCCCTTGACGAGTACGCCGAGCCGCGCGCAGCGGGTCATTCCGCTGACCAGCGCGATCGGCGAGCTCAGCACAAGGGCGCACGGGCAGCCAACGATCAGAATGGCTAGACCTTCGTAGATCCATTTCATCCACGGCTGCCCGAACAGCAGCGGCGGAGCCAGCATCACCAGCGCCGCCAGAATCATGATGGCCGGCGTGTACCATTTAGCGAACTGATCGATGAACAGTTCGGTTGGCGTTTTCTTATCCTGCGCCTCCTGGACAAGATGCATGATTTTGGCCAGCGACGAGTCCTCGTACGGTTTATCGATCCGGACTTGAAGCAGGCCTTCCGTATTGATGCTGCCGCCGAATACCGGCATGCCGGGCTGTTTCGTGACCGGAATCGATTCGCCGGTAATGGCTGCTTCGTTGACGGCGCTCGTCCCTTCCAGGACCGTGCCGTCTGAAGGGATCTTCTCCCCGGCTCGGACGAGCACAATATCGTTTGCCTTCAACCGCGCGATCGGGACGATCATTTCCCGTCCGTCTTGAATGACAATCGCTTCCTTTGGAGCAGCATCCAATAGCGCCGATAGCGAGCGGCGGGCGCGGTTCATGCCATAACCCTCCAATAGCTCGTTCAGACCAAACAATATCGCGACCAACGTCGCCTCTTTCCATTCCCCGATCATCACCGCACCGGTTAAGGCTACGGTCATCAACGTATCCATGTTGAATTTCAATCGGAGCAAGTTCCGCAAACCGCGCAGGAACGTAGTGTACCCACTGAGGACAATGGCTGTCAGATAACTTGCAATCTGTACGGCATTGGGTACGTCGAGCAGAAACGTCCCCCCGTAGAGCACGGCGGAAATGACCAGTAGCCAGATCCCCAGGCGACTTTCATGTTCATGCGGTTCACTGGAGTTTCCGAGTTCTGCCGACTTCTGGGAGACGGCTTTCGAAGCAGCCTTAGCAGCCGTACCGTCAGCGGAGCTGGGACCCGGTAAGATTAGGGTGGCTCCGTCTCTTTTCAAAATCCGCTCCACCTGCTTCAAATCCACTGCAGGATGGAGGAGCAGGCGCCCGCTATTATATAGAAGAGAGGCATCCTCCCCGTAATCCAGGCGCTGAATTTCCTCCTGCATCTCCCGGGCACAGTTCGCACAGGACAATCCCAGCACACGATACTCGATGCGATGGCTCTCGCCGGACGTTTGATTTTTTGCCACTGTTGAGTTCATTCGTTCATCTGCTCCTTCTGATGCTCCAGCGTCATGGCTACCAGCGTCTGAATATGATGGTCGCTTAACGCATAGTAGACGTTCTTGCCTTCCTTGCGCGATTTGGCGATATGCAGTGCCTTCAGCTGGCGCAGATGATGGGAAGCCGTCGCCACGGAGACATCGAGTAAATCGGCGATATCGCAGACGCATAGCTCTTGGTGTTGCAAATAATAAGCAATCTTCACCCGATTCGGATCGGACAAAGCCTTAAAGATCTGGACCATCCCGTTCACGTCCCGTTCCTCCAGACTTTCTCGAAGCCTGTTCGTACGTGTAGGTTCGGTGCAATACTGCTCGCACACATCTGCGGTCTCTACCGTGTCGGCCATGGAACGTCGACCTCCTTTATTCAAATCAACGTTTGAATGATATAGTTCAAGTATAAGCGATCTTATAGCATATTCAAAGGTACTTTTGAATGTGTATGGCAACGATTTAGAGGCTCTGCTGCCCCTTCGGGCTCTTGTCGTGCCTTTTTGCGGGATTATCCCTTTCATTCAGATGGGTGTAGGGGAAGGAATGCTAAGAAGGTCTCCCTAGAAAGTGATCTTGTAAGGAGACCCCATGCTTGAACGGAGTCATTAGGCAAAATAGACAGGAGCACGGATTTTCATCCCATGCTTCTAAAGTGAGGCGGGCTGCATCGAGAGAGAAGCGGATATACTGTCGTCATCGCTGACTGCATCGAAGCGAACTGAAGCGAACTATTGAAGCGAACAACTGGGCTCGCAAACCGCAGCCAAACCGCTTCGTCTCTTCCTGATGCAACGGGATAATGGTCTAAAAGGATCGGACAGCAGCCTAGATATCGGCAACGCCGGCGTCTCCTGACCAAACCTTGGCTTGCTTGTCAATGACCGACACATAGGGGTTGCCGCGAATATAAAACCGCCACGGCTTTGCCGCATATTCCTCCGCATACGCAATGCCGATACGCGGTGCCTGGACGATCACTTCATCCGCTCCAGATCCCTCCGACATCGATCCGCCTTCGATCCAAAGCGGACCACCGGGATGTTCGAGCGGCAAACCGTTCAGCGCTTTCGTGATGTCCAGTGCACGGCACAGCTTGCCGGGGCCGCCTGATACATCCGCGGGCTTGCGGGCAGCCGTCCCACGATAGCGGCGCATCGCCGCTTCGTCTGCCGAGGATAGAGGCTCGACCGCGCGGATTAGCACGGCTTGCGGGTCGCCTTCCGTACCGGTGACGACGTTCAGGCAGTTATACATGCCATAAATCAGATAGATGTAAGCCGTTCCGCCGGGTCCAAACATAATATCCGTCCGCGCGGTACGGCGTCCTCCGTAGGCGTGGCTGCCTTTGTCCTCTATGCCGCCGTAGCTTTCCGTTTCGACGATGCGGCAGCGGATGTCGCCTTCTTCCGTACGTCGGACCAGCGTCTGTCCGAGCAGACGGGGGGCGGCCTCCAGGGCCGTCAATCGATAAAAAGCCGGGGGCAACGGCGCCCCCGGTTTGATTTGCTTCAAGATCGGGTCCATTGATAAGGAAGTCTCCTTGAACATTTTTTACTAGCGATTGCTTCCTTTATCGTAAGAACTTTTTCATGTCTTGTCCAACTCCCAACCCCAAACTCCAACTCCAGCCACAGCCAGCCTCTAATCCATCCACCAGCGTTTCAGATCTTCCCACCAGGAGTGGCTCTCCTTCTTCTCCACCTCGGCTGGAGGCGGTACGGGTTCGACTTCGCCTTCTCCATGCGTGGTGCAGTACTCTGTGGGCTCCGTGCCCTCAATGAACACCTCCAGTTTCTTGTCTGGGCAATCCTTCGTGGCGAGCAGCCCCGTATCCGGATCGATGTATACGCTGACCACCCCGTCCGGGATGGGAAAAATCTTCGGAGGTACTTTTTCCAACGCCTTTTCCGTGTATTTGGCGAAGATCGGGGCGGCTTTTCGCGACTCCGTGGTGCCAAGCGTCTTGCCCTTGTCATAGCCAACCCAAACGGCTGTCGACAGCTCCGGCGTAAAGCCGACAAGCCAGGCGTCCGTACTAGTCGTTCCGGTTTTCCCGGCGACTGGTCGTTTGATTTCGTTGGAGACGCGGTTGCCCGTCCCTCCGGTCTCAAATACGCTCTCCATCAAATGCGTCAGTACGTAGGCGGCAGAAGCTTCTACCACTTGTTCGCTTTTGGCCGGTTTGGCCTCGTATAACACGCGCCCGCTGGCATCGGTAATTTTTAGCACCGCCACGGGTTCCACGCTGCGGCCCTGGTTGCTGATCACCGCAAACGCCGTAGCCATTTCGAACGGGCTGACCGGAGACGTCCCCAGCGCCAGCGAAGGAACGGCTTGCAACGGGCTGGTAATGCCCATTTTTCGCCCCATTTCGATGACCTGCTCGGCTCCTACTGTGAGAATCGTATTGACCGCATAGATATTGTCCGAAGCCGCTATCGCTTGTCGCATATCGATGTCGCCCAAGTATTTGTCACCGAAGTTTTTCGGGCTATAGGTTTTGCGGTTGTCGTCGTAATGGAACAGCGTTGGTTGACTGCTGAACTTGCTGGCACTGGTTAATTTTCTCGAAGACAGCGCGGTGAGATACATGATCGGCTTAAAGCTGGAGCCGGGCTGCCGCGTTGTGGCGAAGACATGGTTATACTGACTCTTCTTGTAATTGACACCGCCAACCATCGCTTTGATGTAGCCGTTGCGCGGATCGATGGAAATGAGAGCAGCTTCCAGATCCGGCGAGTTTGCGAGCTCCGCAGCCACCGCCTCTTCGGCTGCTTTCTGCGCATCCGGATCCAGTGTCGTGTAGATGTTCAGCCCGCCGTGCTCAAGCAGCGTCTCGTCAAAGCCAAGCTCGCCGACTACCACATTGCGAATATAATCGCGGAAATAAGGAGCTTTATCGGTGGGACTTGGCTGCTTCGGCGATTGGAAATTCAGGATCGCCTCATATGCCTCATCGGCTTCCTGCTGCGTGATCTCGCCCGTGGCGACCATCGCCGACAGCACGGTACGCTGACGATCTTTGGCGTTCTTCATATGATTAAACGGCGAATAATAGGTGGGGCCTTTCGGAACCCCGGCTAACATCGCACTTTCGGCCAGACTTAACTCCTTTGCGGGTTTTCCGAAATACATCTGAGCGGCGGCTTCAATTCCGTACGCGCCATGCCCGTAATAAATTTCGTTAAGGTACATTCGCAAAATATCATCTTTGGAGTACTTCATCTCCAGCTGGGCGGTGTACATCGCCTCCTTAATTTTGCGAGACCAGGTCCGTTCATGCGACAGATACAAATTCCGCGCCAGCTGCTGGGTTAAGGTGCTCGCTCCTTGGACGGTGCCCATTTCTTTGATATTCACCAGGGTTGCTCGGGCCATCCCTTTCAAATCAAAGCCAAAATGGTTGTAAAACTGCCGGTCTTCGGTCGCCAGCGTCGCCTTGATCAGCCAAGGCGAGATCTCTTGCAGCTCCACGCTTTCCCGGTTCTTCCCGCCATCCGAAAACACCGCGAACGTCTCTCCCCGGCTGTTGATCAGCTGCGAGTTCCGATCTGATCCGGCGAGGGGCAGTTCGGCTTGGGACAAGTAGAGGAGCAGGAGGCCGACAGCGCATAGACCAAGGAGCCCCGTGCCGACCATCAGCTTGAACAGCAAAAGCCACGGACGGCGAGGTTTACGTTTATGATAATGTCGATCACTGCGAACGAGTTTCTGCACGAGAGGACTCTCCTTTCCGATCCTATAGCAAATCCGTGCTGCGAACGTCTAAAGTTCAGTATGGGAAAGTTTGGGAGAGATCATTCACGTCAGAAGCTGTGCTTGCGCCGTTAATTTGGGAGATGTGTTATTATTTTTTCGTTTGGTACAATATAGGAAATGATGTTTTGGGCTGACCTGCACGATTTGATCATAAGGAAAGAAGGTTGATCGCATGGAATTATGGTTTACGGAGAAGCAAACCCCCGTGTTTGGGATTACGGCAAAAATACGCGAAACGCTGGTTACGGAAAAAACGGAGTTCCAGGACTTGGCGATGTTAGATACGGAGGAATTTGGCCGGATGCTCGTCTTGGACGGCATGGTGATGACCACCATCAAAGATGAGTTCGTTTATCACGAAATGGTGGCGCATCCAGCGCTGTTCACCCATCCGAATCCGAAGCGGGTGCTCGTTGTAGGCGGCGGGGACGGCGGGGTTATTCGCGAGGTGATCAAGCATCCCGAAGTGGAGCAGGCAGTGCTGGTCGAGATCGACGGCAAGGTTATTGAATATTCCAAGAAATACTTGCCGGAGATTGCCGGGGAGCTGGATAATCCGCGGGTGGACGTGCAGGTCGCAGACGGCTATATGCATATTATTGAAAGCAAAAATCAATACGACGTCATCATGGTCGATTCTACCGAACCAGTGGGGCCGGCGGCGCCTTTATTTGAGCGCGGATTTTATCAAGGGATTTATGAGGCGTTAAAAGACGATGGCATCTTCGTTGCCCAGACTGATAACCCTTGGTTCAAAGCGGATTTGATTCAAAAGGTGAACAAAGACGTGAAAGAGATCTTCCCCATCGTTCGCGTTTACGGTGCGAACATCCCAACTTATCCAAGCGGGTTGTGGACGTTCACAATGGGCAGCAAAGTTTATGATCCACTGCAGGTGGACGAGACGAACATCCCTGAACTGGACACCAAGTACTACACGCCGCGTCTTCATAAGGCCGCATTTGTGCTGCCCAAGTTCGTGGAAGACCTCGTGAAGTAAAATACGTCGTTCGGACTATAAATGGCCTGTCTAAAGTGTGATAGTATGATTTATATCACCACTTTCACATGGGACAAGGCGGGATTTTTATCAGAAGAAATAACCCAGCCCGAAGCATGCTTGCGGGCCTTACGATGATTGTTGTAGTGATGGTAGTCGGCTGGATCTTTTACGGCCGTCCGGATGCACCACCTTCTGGCGACTCCATTGAAACGCCGGTACAAGCTCCGACGACGGTTACAGGAGAAGCTTCAGACGTTGCGAATAACGATCTTGCTGTCGAGTCGCCGTATTTGCTAGACCATCTTCCTTTCAAGGATGAGGAGGTTCTTGCGATCACGGTTGGCGGAAACGGGAAAAATACCCGCATTCCAGCGCAGCGGCAATTTGTCCTGTTGGAATCGCTGCGTTATACGGATATGAAAAGTGCGCTTGCGGGTTCGGTACCGGCGGCTTCCCGGAAGCCGGTTGTTCTGCAGTTTAAGTTGGCAAACACGCACTATGAGCTAACCTATGATTTAACCAGTAACGCTTTTGAGTATCAAGGGAATTATTACTACGCTGACGACCGGGTGCTGCTGTTGATGCAAGGTCTGTTCCGCGAGCGGGAGGAGCTGGCTTCGTTGGATGCCCTGCAGGAGCAAGCAAGGGTGGAGCAAGAGAAGGAATCCTCCGTGAACCTGGATACGGCTCCTGCAGCTCCGTTGGACGGGGAAGCCGCGCAGGTGGATGGCCTGGACTTCGATGGATGGGAGCAGCGGCTAACCCAATATCCGCCCGAGGAGATCGTTTGGGCCAAGCCATACTATGATGACGGTACCGGTCAGGTGAAGGAAGCCCGTTTATTTAGAGACGGGGTGCTGGAGCTGAATCGGATGATCGTTTTTACGCGGCCGGTTCACCAGTGCGCAGCTGGCGTAAAGACGGGGATCAGCACGGCTGACGTTACGGAGAAATTAGGGACAAAGGCACTGAAGCTGGATAGCCGCTGGAGCTATAAAGTCGGGGATTATTTCCGGTTTCATGTGTATTTCCAGGATGACAAAGTGAAATACCTCGCATTAAGTCAACCCTTGTAGGCCGTATCTGGTCATGAAGGGAGGGAAGGAGCCGCTGAAGCAACGGCTCCTTTTTTTGCCTATGGGGGGCGTTGTACCGTATATGTATTGAATTGCCGGGGCGAACTGGCTATAGTAGTACAGTAAGGATCGATGTCGGAAGGAGTTTTGACCTATGCCGGAAACCAAGCCGGTAAGCCTTGTGCTGACAAGCCGACAGGGAACGGAAGAAACGGTGCAGCACCTGCGGGGAGATCTCATCCGCCGGAGCGACACCTTATATATCCGCTACGAAGAACCAGACCCGGGACCGGATGGTGCGAAGACGCGAACGATGATCAAACTATCTAGGAACGAGCTGAAAATCATCCGCCACGGAGGCGTAGAAGCCGAGCAAACCTTCCGCAGCGGCAGTCGAACACCAGGGTTTTACCGCTCACCCTTTACTCGGTTTAATCTTTCTACCGACACGGTGAAGCTGGAATCCCGATGGGACGGGGCGGTTGGTCAGGTGATCTGGGAGTATGATTTGTACGTATTTGAAGAACTATCAGGACGTTTTGAACTCAGTCTACATATACAGGAGGACGTTTAAATGCCACACAATCCGTTGGAACAAATGAACCAGGCGCTGAAGGAAGCGATCCTGGATGCGATCGTATCCGCTGGTCTTGCGCAGCGTGAGGAAATCCCGGCGATCGTCTTAGAAGTGCCGAAGGACAAGGCACACGGGGATTTTGCGACCAATGCGGCAATGCAACTGACGCGAATCGCCAAGAAGAATCCGCGCCAAATCGCGGAAGAAATTCTCGGGCAACTGGACTATGGAAAGGCTGGGATCGAGAAGGCAGAGGTTGCCGGTCCCGGGTTTATCAATTTTACGTTAAGCAAGAGTTATTTGTATCCGATTCTGCTGCAGGTCTACCGTGAAGGTGAGAACTATGGCCGCACTTCATTAGGTAATGGGAAAAAGGTGCAAGTCGAATTCGTCAGCGCTAACCCGACAGGCAGCTTGCACCTCGGTCATGCCCGGGGCGCAGCTGTAGGTGATGCGCTGTGCAACGTGCTGGATTTCGCCGGTTACGACGTGACGCGCGAATACTATATCAATGACGCCGGGAACCAGATCGTCAATCTGATCAAATCCATTGAGGCTCGCTATCGCCAAGAGCTTGGACAAGACGTAGAGATGCCGGAAGACGGATATCATGGCGAAGACATCAAGGGATTCGCCAAAGAGCTTGTTGCCGAACAGGGGGACAAGCTGCTGGGAATGCCAGAAGAAGAACGGACCGCGTTCCTGCGTAAATTCGGACTGGAGAAAGAGCTGTCCAAAATCCAGCGCGACCTGGAACGGTTCCGGGTTCGCTTTGACGTCTGGTTTAGCGAAACGTCCCTGTATCAGGATGGCCAAGTTGAAGCATCGCTGTCCGAGCTGCGTGAAAAGGGGCAGACGTATGAGCAAGACGGAGCAACCTGGTTGAAAACGACGGCTTACGGAGATGACAAGGACCGTGTATTGGTGAAAAATGACGGGACCTACACCTATTTGACGCCGGACATCGCATACCATCGCAATAAATATGATCGCGGCTTCGATCGGATCATCAATATTTGGGGCGCTGATCACCACGGTTATATTCCTCGGGTGAAGGCCGCCATGCAGGCGATCGGGAAAGATCCGGAGAAACTGACCGTATTGATTGCGCAAATGGTCAGCCTGTTCCAAGACGGCGAGAAGGTGAAAATGTCCAAACGGACCGGTAAAGCGGTCACTATGGTGGATTTGATGGATGAGGTTGGGGTAGACCCGATCCGTTACTTCTTTACAATGCGCAGCATGGATTCACATCTGGATTTCGATATGGATCTGGCAATTTCCACCTCCAATGAAAACCCGGTGTACTACGTGCAATATGCCCATGCCCGGATCTGCAGTATCTTCCGCCAGGCGGAAGAGCAGGGCATTCAGATTCCGGCGGCAGAGAACGTGAATCTCAGCAAGCTGACCGCTGAGCATGAATACGATCTGTTGCGGAAGCTCGGCGAGCTGCCGGAGGAAATTAACGTAGCTGCTGAGAACTACGCACCGCACCGATTGGTCCGCTATGTCTATGAACTGGCAGCGCTGTTCCACAGCTATTACCGGGCGGAGCGCGTCATTACAGAAGACGCGGAACAAACGGCAGCACGGCTGGTGCTGCTCGGCGGGGTACGCACGGTGCTCGCCAACGTACTTCGTCTGATCGGTGTATCCGCGCCAGAAAAAATGTAATTCGCGGAAGCTGTTACGCGAGTTGCTTTAGTTGAGTGTCTCTTTGCATGATTATCCCGCTTAATCAGATGAAGGCTTGATTTGAATATCCACCTTAGACGAGGGCTTACCAAAAGGGATAATCGTGCAAAATGAGCCGCAAAGAGACCTGTACCACCTATATCAAGATTCAGTGTGCCTGCTTCGTGTTGAACTGCTGTATCCCAGCAATGCACGGAGCAGGCACATTGCGATTAGATCAGTCCGCAAAGGGAAGCAGCGGGCGGCGGGCATTAGCTTCTGCTACGCCCCAATTTGGTGCGCAGCAGGCGCACTGCGCTCAGCTCGCCAGCGCCTCCGCCTTTGGCTCTGGCCGCTGTGCTGGCTAGCGGCTTAGCGGTACGGCGCAGCCGGCGCTTGACCTCGCTTGGCTTCATGTCCGGCTTCATGGCCAGCAGCAAGGCCACGGCACCGCTCACATGGGAAGTTGCCATGGAGGTGCCGCTCATTTCGCGGTAACCTCCGCCCAGCCAGGCGGAGCTGATTTTTTCACCGGGGGCATAAATATCGATATTCGGACCGTAGTTGCTGAAGGAGGCGATTTTGCCGTCCTTGCCGGTTGCACCTACAGAGATCGTTTGCGGGTAACGGGCCGGGTAATCGCAGCCGTGTCCCTTTTTGTCGTTCCCCGAGGACGCGACCACCACGATGCCTGCGTTATAGGCTTTGCGAATAATATTTTGCAAAGAGGCGCTGTTGCTCTTCATACCAAAGCTCATATTTACGATGTGCATCCGGTTGCGTACGCACCAGTCGATGCCCAAAATGATGTCAGAAACGAAGGCGGAGCCATTATGATCAAACGCCTTCACCGGAAATATCAAAGAACGCGGGGCTACGCCCATCATCCCTTGAGATCCGCCGGAGGCCGCGATGGTTCCGGCGATATGCGTGCCGTGTCCGTTATCATCGTATGGTAAGCTGAGTCGATTCAAGAGATTAATCCCGCGAGCCAAGGAATGGCGAAGATCCGGATGGTTGAAATCGGCACCCGTATCAATCACGCCGATACGAACCCTGTAGCCTGTGGACACGGACCAGGTTTCCGGGGCGCCGATTCGCCGTACCCCCCAAGGGATGGATGGAGCTTGCCCCTTGCCTGTCGGGGCCGGGCTATGGACGCTGACAAGGCTGTCGTCTTCGACCCACAGGCCGAAACGGGAGCGGGCCACTTCCCCACGTAAACCGAGGGGACAGATCAGCGCCTGCAGCAGCGAGGATGTGCGGATGTGCCGCAGTGCGGGATGCTGGCGCTTGTGCTTAAGCAATTGGCGGACGCATTCTGCAAATTCTGCCGGGTGTGCAAAGCGGATAATGATGCGACCGTTTTTTCCGGAGGCGTCGACATGATCGTTCAAAAACCTGAGGAATCCGGAGTAGTCCATGTATGAGTAGCCCCTCCTACGAAGCGTGTTGCAGTATAGTATGACGTTCCTTTTTTCATTGAATGGGGAAGCGGCCCTGTTTTAATGGAAATGGGCCCGGATTGCTGGATTTCGCGCGAATCCGGCGTGTCAAAGTGCAAATCTGGACATAGGATGAAGGGAAGGCCTTGCGGCTTTCGCCAACCCAAGAGAGGGCAAGGCCTTCTTTTGGGGAAGGATACAGTCAAGGAGCGGGGGACTAGGGGGTTCTCCGCTCCTTCCCTTTTGGCGGCGGGGCTTTGGTGTGTTTTTAAAACTTGCAATTTGATGCCAAATAGGTTTTACTAATGTGTGATATGGATATGTTAGTGAAAGAAACCGGCTCTAACGATAAGGTTTCATCATTGCTTTATAGTGAACTTTTGCGTGAGAGGAAGTGTCCGTAACGTGAGTACCCCGCTGAATTTGAAAATCGACCCGGAGAAAGTCCAAGAAATTCCTATGGTCGATTTGGCCTTTATGATTTTGAAGGCGGCAAACACGCCATATTACTACCGTGATTTGATGAATGAGGTCGCTAAGCTTCGCGGTATGAACGAGGAGCAAATTAACGAGGCGATTGCACAGCTTTATACGGAGATCAACATCGACGGCCGGTTTGCCTGCGTTGGCACCAACCTGTGGGGCCTGAAACGCTGGTATCCGATCGAGCGGTCGGAAGATCCGGTCGGCAACTCCAAGCGTCCGCGCATCATTAACGACGACGACGACGATCTGGAAGATGACGATTTTGTGGAAGAGGACGATACATACGTATCCGATGACGAAGAGGATTACGATGTACTCGACGAGGATTCCGAAGACGAGTTGTTCCCAGATGATGACGATGACGACGTGGAAGATGTGGACGACGAAGAGTTGCTTCCAGATGAGGAACTTGAAGACGAGGAAGACCTTAGCGAAGAGGACGACGATCTGGACACCGATGAGGATTTCGACGATAGCGACGAGGATTAATTAGCCTTGAGGCAGGGGCCTCGCGATATCTGAAGGGCTTATGAAGGACGGCGATGGCCGTCCTTTTTCATTCCTTATTTTGTTCATAAGATGCGCTCTGACTTGACTTGACACGAACTAGGGTAACGGGTAAACTATTGCATGGGCTTATGATTCAAACCTATATAACATGTGAATTTTATTAAAAAGTGCCCCGACCATTTCGGGTGTCACTTTTTATTTTTTTATGCCTTTTTGGCTATGTTTTACCGGATAATAGGTTACGCTAATGATCTAAGTTACCTGAATTTCTGGAATCTGATGGGTTTGTGAACACGTACTACTTTAGGAGGTTTTTGGCTGTGGCAAAATACATTTTCGTGACAGGCGGGGTCGTTTCCTCATTGGGGAAGGGGATTACGGCGGCTTCGTTGGGAAGGCTGTTGAAGAACAGGGGATTAAAGGTAACGATCCAGAAATTCGACCCTTATATTAATGTCGATCCGGGCACGATGAGCCCGTATCAGCACGGAGAAGTGTTCGTCACGGACGATGGCGCCGAGACCGACTTGGATCTGGGCCATTATGAACGTTTTATCGATATCAATCTTTCTAAGAACAGCAATGTGACGACTGGGAAAATCTATTCCTCCGTTATTGGCAAAGAACGTCGCGGCGAGTATCTGGGCGGCACGGTTCAGGTCATTCCGCATATTACCAACGAAATTAAAGAGCGTGTCTTCCGCGCTGGGCGTGAAGCAGGATCGGATGTGGTCATCACCGAGATCGGGGGAACCGTCGGTGACATTGAGAGCTTGCCGTTCCTGGAAGCGATTCGTCAAATCAAGAGCGACATCGGACGCGAGAATGTGATGTATATTCACGTCACGCTCATTCCATATATCAAAGCGGCTGGCGAAGTGAAAACCAAGCCGACCCAGCACAGCGTCAAAGAACTGCGCAGCATCGGGATTCAACCGAACGTGATCGTCTGCCGTACGGAGCATGAGCTGTCGGACGATATCAAAGCGAAAATCGCACAGTTCTGCGATGTGGATCCAAGCGCGGTTGTGGAGTGCCGGGATGCCAATACGCTGTACGAAGTGCCGCTGAACCTGCGTGATGAAGGGCTGGACGAGATCGTTGTCAACCATCTGAAGCTGACGACGCCGGCTCCGGATATGCGTGAATGGGAAGGCCTCGTGGATCGCATTAACAAGCTGGAGAAGACGGTGGAAATCGCCATCGTCGGGAAATATGTGGCGTTGCATGACGCTTACCTCAGTGTGGTAGAATCGTTATCCCACGCCGGCTTTGATGCGAATGCCGATGTGAAGATCCGCTGGGTGAACGCAGAGGAAGTTACGGAAGAGAATGTGGATGAGCTGCTGCAAGGCGTCGGCGGGATTTTGGTTCCAGGCGGCTTCGGCGATCGCGGTATTGAAGGCAAAATTACAACGATCAAATATGCTCGCGAGAAGCGGATTCCGTTCTTCGGCATTTGCTTGGGGATGCAGGTTGCGGTGATCGAATACGCTCGTTCGCTGGCCGGACTTCAAGGCGCGAACAGCTCGGAGATCAACCCTTCCACCGAGTATCCGGTAATCGACCTGTTGCCGGAGCAGAAGGATATCGAAGATCTTGGCGGTACGATGCGACTCGGGTTATACCCTTGTAAGCTGGTACCGGGATCGCTTGCAATGCAATGTTATAACGATGAACTGATTTACGAGCGTCATCGCCATCGGTATGAGTTCAACAATGCGTACCGTGAGACATTGGAGCGCGTGGGCCTGCGCATTTCCGGGACTTCGCCGGACGGCCGATTGGTGGAAATCGTTGAGCTTCCGGATCATCCTTGGTTCCTGGCGGTGCAGTTCCATCCGGAATTCACCTCCCGTCCGAACCGTCCGCAGCCGTTGTTCCGCGAGTTCGTGAAAGCTTCGATCGCGCACCTGTCCTAAACGGATTCATCGAAAATTCCAATCTCAAGGCACCTGTAATTTTGGGGCAACTGATTTTTTAAGGCTCTTTTTTCCAGTGGAGAAGGGTTTTGCAAATCGGGAGCGAAGTATTTACTTATGACCAGGATTACATGGTGGACTTGTGGGAGGGCTTTTCGGTGGAAGAGAAGAAAGTATTAATTGTCGATGATCAGAACGGTATCCGCATTTTATTGATGGAAGTGTTTAGCAGCGAAGGGTATAAAACGTTTCAGGCAGCCAACGGTAAGATGGCTTTGGAAATCGTCCGCAGCGACTCGCCGGATTTAGTGCTTCTCGACATGAAAATCCCGGGCATGGACGGTTTGGAAATCCTTAAGCATATCAAGGAGGTCAATCCTGAGATCAAGGTGATCATGATGACCGCTTACGGCGAGCTTGACATGATCAAGGAAGCGACGGACCTTGGGGCGCTGATGCATTTTACGAAACCCTTTGACATTGATGAAATGCGCGCAGCAGTTAATTTACAGCTGAAAAGTGGAAATGTACTTTAAACCAAGAGATGTTCTAAATAATAAACCTCCTGAGGATTATGGCGTGTTTTCCACGCGGATCCTTGGGAGGTCCTTTTTTTATTTTTTTATTGGCCTTCTGCACCATTAAGTAACCGATTCTACGTATATCCGGCACAGTTGCTTCAGTTCTTCCTCGGGCATAGGCTCCGGCGCGGAGGCTCCACAGATCAGACCATTGAAGAAGGCGTGGCCAATAAGCGGCCCGATGAACATTCTCATCGACATTTCCTCATCTCCGTCCTCCAGCTTCACCACCCCCGTTTCCCTGCACTTCTTCAGCAGATTCGTCAATACTTCGGTACTTTTAGGAAAGGATTCGAGAAGCAGCTCCCCGAGCTCAGGAAAGCGGACTGATTCCGCAAAAACGATGCGAAGAATGGATAGATAAAGCGGGTCGCTTAGCTTTACGGCGATGACTCGGGCCATCATCAGTATAGTATCGTAGAACTGTTCCCGGTTTTCGGGCAGGGGCATGCTCGCTAGTGACGGATGCTTCTCCTCCGTAAGCTCGTGGATCACTTGGCACAGCAGGTCGGAGAACAGCGCTTCCTTAGTGGAGTAATAGCGATACAGCGTCTGTTTGGATATGCCGGCTTCCGAGGTGACGAGATCCATGCTCGTTCCAGCGTACCCTCGGGTTAGGAAGAGGCTGCGGGCAGCCGTCAAAATTTGCTTACGCTTTGCCGCTTCCCGCGGCGACAGGTTTGTCATAGGTCCAGATCGCTCCTCCATGCTCTGTATTACTTGTTCAAATTATTTCATATCGTACAAGATGGGTCAATGAGCGCAAAAGCTTCACCTTGACAGATGGTGCGAGCCATCATCAAACTGTACAGTACAGTATGATTTTAAATTCTGTTGTAGCAGGCGATGGACCAGAAAAATCCGGAAGTACGATACATGCTAACCGGAGTACAGAATGCGGGGTATCTATTATGTTCTATTTTAAAAGTCGAAAGCTCATTTCCATTACTCTGACTTTCGTGTTGTTGCTGATTGTGGCGGTTCCATACGGTTCCGGGTCGGCGCATGCGGCGCAAGCGGGCAAGGGAAGCAGGTATGTGAAAGTCTCGGGGGGAGTGGATCATTCGCTGGCGCTTAGAGCGAACGGCACTGTCGTCGTCTGGGGATCGAATGCCCTTGGTCAATTGAATGTGCCGGCCGGGCTTGATGGGGTTGTGGCCATCGCGGCGGGTGGATATCATTCACTGGCTTTAAAGTCGGACGGATCCATCGTCACTTGGGGACGCAATAACTATGGTCAATTGAATGTGCCGGCTGGGCTTGACGGGGTTGTAGCCATCTCAGCTGGGATAGATCATTCGCTGGCGCTTAGAGCGGACGGCACCGTCGTCGCCTGGGGTCTGAATGGCCATGGTCAGACGAACGTGCCGACCGGTCTTGACGGGGTTGTGGCCATCGCGGCGGGTGGATATCATTCACTGGCTTTAAAATCGGACGGATCCATCGTCGCCTGGGGAATCAATAACTATGGTCAGACGAGCGTGCCGGCCGGTCTTGACGGGGTTATAGCCATCGCGGCCGGAATGAATCATTCGCTGGCGCTGAAATCGGATGGCACTGTCGTCGCCTGGGGAGATAATAGTGAAGGTAAAACAAGCGTGCCGGCCGGTCTTAACGGGGTAGTGGCCATCGCGGCGGACGGGTATCATTCGCTGGCTTTAAAGTCGGACGGAACCGTCGTTGCCTGGGGAGAGAATAGGTATGGTCAATCGAACGTGCCGGCCGGACTTGACGGGGTGGCAGCGATCGCCGCG
The DNA here is from genome assembly GCF_000518465.1 of Paenibacillus sp. J14. Classification (NCBI taxonomy): domain Bacteria; kingdom Bacillati; phylum Bacillota; class Bacilli; order Caryophanales; family Paenibacillaceae; genus Paenibacillus; species Paenibacillus sp. J14. Next base: position 41,690 of record NZ_JADQ01000029.1, read on the forward strand.
GGATATCGGTATTCATTGGCTGTAAAGTCAGATGGATCCATCGTCGCTTGGGGAATCAATAACTATGGTCAGACGAACGTGCCTGCAGGGACTGCGATGCCTGTCAAGGGAATCGAGATCGCGGCGGGAGTGGTTCACTCGCTGGCGCTGAAGTCAGACGGCACCGTGGTTGCCTGGGGAGGCAACCCGGGAGATTTCTTTGAGGACGACGACCCGGATCTTGGTGAATTGACCCCGCCTGACGGGCTTACCGGAGTGAAGGCAATTGCCGCGGGATTGCATCATTCGCTGGCGCTGAAATCGGATGGTACCGTGGTTGCCTGGGGAAGAAAAGACACCGGCCAATCGACCGTACCTGCCGGACTGACCGAGGTGGTAGCGATCGCAGGGGGAGATCTTCACTCGCTGGCGCTGAAGTCAGACGGCACTGTCGTTACCTGGGGAGATTGGTTAAATGATGGAAGTGATGATCAAACGGAGGTTCCACCTGGGCTGACCGGGGTCGTGGCAATCGCAGCGGGAGTTATGCATTCGCTGGCGCTGAAGTCAGACGGCACTGTCGTTGCCTGGGGAAGTAATGGAGCTGGTCAAAGAGAGGTGCCGGACGATCTTAAGGCGCCGGGGGCCGTGGTGGCGATCTCGGCGGGATCCTTGCATTCGCTGGCGCTGAAGTCAGACGGTACCGTCAAAGCCTGGGGGGATAATTCTTTCGGTCAATCGGACGTGCCGCCGGGTCTCTCTGATGTGGTGGCGATCTCCGCAGGCGCAATGCATTCGCTGGCGTTGAAGTCAGACGGCACTGTCGTTGCCTGGGGAAGTGATATTTATAATCAAACGAACGTGCCGGCCGGACTCTCTGATGTGGTGGCAATCTCGGCGGGCGGAACCGTTTCGTTGGCGCTGAAGTCAGACGGCACCGTCATCGCCTGGGGGATCGACTCGGGAGATAACAAAGATTATGGTCAAACGGACGTGCCGGGCAATGACCTTCTGAGCGACCTGACGGTGCAGGAAGGCGATATCGACCCCGCGTTCTCTCCTTCGGTCACCGATTATACCTTCGACGACCTGTTGGTATCGAGCGTGCATATCAAGGCAACGCTCGCCGACTCGACTTACGCCCAGCTATATGTCGACAACCAGCCAATAGCGAGCGGCAGCACGGCGACCGTAAGCCTCTCGGGAGCGACGACGGTCATCCCTGTTCGGGTGGAACCGTATTTGAAACCGCCTCGGACATATACGATCACCGTGCAGAGGGACGCTGTGCCTCCCAACGTTCAATTTGATCCGAACGGCAAAAAGACGCCTGCGAAAACGGCGGAAAGCATCGTGACCGTGAATGATTCGGGGAGTGGTGTTGACGCCGACTCCCTGCAATACGCCTGGACGCAAAGCACGGCTGTTCCCGCGAGCGGCTGGACTGCTTTTGCGAGCGGCGATATGTTGCAGAAGACAAGCGGAGACGGCGACTGGTACTTGCATGTCCGCGCGCAAGATCTAGCTGGGAATGTCGCTGACGCCGTATCGAACGTGTTTCGACTGGACAACACGGCGCCGATACTTACGCTGAACGGCAGCAATCCGATGAACATCCCGCAAGGCGAGTCGTATGTGGAACCGGGGGCGGTGGCAACCGATGCGATCGATGGCGAGATTTCCGAAATCGCGATTACAGGCGTCGTGGACACGTCGCAACTTGGCAATTATCCGGTCCAATATACGGTCACGGACCGTGCAGGGAATACCGCGACGGTCACCCGCAATGTGTACGTGTACGACGGAGATGAGCCGACGATTTATTTGAACGGACCGAATCCGATGACGGTGGAAGCGAACAGTCGGTTTATCGATCCCGGAGCAACGGCGCAGGATCTGCAGGACGGTGACCTCACCGCATCGATCGTGGTAACGGGAACAGTGGATACCTCGACCCTTGGCACTTATACGCTTGCCTATGACGTTTCCGATACCGAAGGCAATGCGGCTGTGACTGTGACGCGTACGGTTTATGTGAAGGATACGCAGCCTCCAGTTCTCACATTGGTCGGCGATCCCGTGATGAGCGTACCGTTTGGTGCAGCGTTTACCGATCCCGGAGCACAAGCGACCGATGCCTATTACGGCGACGTCACCCATCTTATTGTCGTAAGCGGAGCCGTAGATACAAACAGGGCGGGCGAGTATACGCTCCGTTACAATGTGGCGGATCCGTCCGGCAACGCCGCCTCGGAAGTGACACGCACGGTGACGGTCTCCGCTCCTGCTGGATCCGGCGGCTCTAGTGGCTCTGGGGGTTCCGGAAATTCGGGGTACTCGGGAACGGGAGGCGGGTCTGCGGCGTTCCATCAGGTGATCATCAAAATCAACGGCGAGGTCAAACGGGTCGACGCATCGTACGAATCGTCCGACGGGCAACGTATAACTCGGATTTTCCCGACGGCGGGGCAATTGTCCGAAGCGTTGACAGTTCAGCAGGACTATATTCGGATCGAAGCACAAGACATTGGAGAGGCGGTCAAAATGGACCTTCCGGCCGCCCCGCTGCTGCATGCGGTAGAGCTTCAACAGGACGCTTGGTTGGAATGGAGCGTCGATGGAAATAGGCTGCGCCTTCCGCTCCACGTCCTGCAGGGCGTTCCAAAGGAGGCAACCGTAACCTTTGGGATCGCTGCGGCAGTCGGTTCCCTCAGTGATACCGCGAACGGAGCAATTGCTAGTGTCGGTGGGGAGCAGCTGCTCCCTCAACCGGTCGTTTATTCGCTGGAGGACCATGACGGCAGCAGCGTGGATTGGGGCCGAACATACGCAACCTTGACGGCCGTTCTGCCCGAACCTGCCAATCCGGATCAAGCGACGGCTGTACGCATCGACAATCACGGGCACCTTCGGTTCGCCCCTTCCGTTTTCAGCAACGACGGTCTAGTGACGATCCGTTCGCCTTACGACGGTGCGTATACGGTGATCGCATCGGATCAATCGTTTGCGGATGTGAATGGGCATTGGGCGAAAGAGGATATCGTCCTGATGGCGAACAAGCTGCTGGTTGAAGGAAGAGGTCGGGACCGGTTTGTACCGGACGATAACATCAGCCGTGCTGAATTTGCCGCCATGCTCGTGCGGGCCCTAGGGCTGGACGATGAACCGAACGGAGCGACGCCTTTCCGGGACGTGACGCCGGGTACATGGTATGAAGGAGCTGTCCGGGCGGCAAATGAGGCGCAGCTGATTGACGGCTTCGAGGACGGGACGTTCCGTCCGGCGCAACTCATAACCCGTGAACAGATGGCGGTCATGCTCGTCAGGGCGATGGAGTACGCGGGATCTGCGCCTACTGCCAACGGGACGTCGAAAACGTTCGACGACGCAGCAGACATCGCGCCATGGGCGGACGCAGCGGTGGATGGACTGACGGGAGCCTCCATCATCCACGGTTTGAGTGAGACGACGTTTGGTCCCCGGGAACATGCGACCCGCGCACAAAGCGCTGCCCTGCTGAAGCGGATGTTGCAGGCGATGCAATTCATCAATCCGTAAGATCGTACGATGATTCAGGATTACAGGAGCTTCTCCAACTGGGTTAGCCAGGGGAGAAGCTCTTTTTTCTTTATATGGGAATTTTGCAAAAACGGGGTTTTCGTCAGCACAACACAAGGCGTTCACAAATGAAAGGAAAGCATGAATAGTATTTTTGCAAGGTTGTGGTATAATAAAAAAGTGTGTGAATGTCGGCTAAAAAGATAATATCCCACATCCTTAGGAGGATTGAAACCCATGCCATTAGTATCGATGACAGATATGTTGAACAAAGCCCTTGCCGGCAAATATGCCGTAGGCCAGTACAACATCAATAACCTGGAATGGACCCAAGCCATTCTTGCTGCAGCAGAAGAAGAGAAATCCCCAGTCATTCTGGGCGTTTCCGAAGGTGCTGCCCGTCACATGGGCGGTTTCTACACCGTTGTTAAAATGGTGGAAGGCTTGCTGCATGACATGAAAATCACTGTACCTGTTGCGATTCACCTCGACCACGGTTCGAGCTTTGATAAATGTAAAGAGGCGATTGACGCTGGCTTTACTTCCGTTATGATCGACGGCTCCCATCATCCAATTGATGAGAACATTGCCATGACGAAGAAAGTGGTTGAATACGCACATGCCAAAGGCGTTTCGGTTGAAGCTGAAGTAGGTACTGTCGGCGGTCAAGAAGATGACGTTGTTGGCGGTATTCAATACGCTAAACTGGACGAGTGCGTCCGTATCGTTAACGAAACTGGCATCGATACGCTGGCTCCTGCGTTGGGTTCCGTTCATGGTCCTTACAAAGGTGAACCTAACCTGGGCTTTAAAGAAATGGAAGAAATCCGCGATGCTGTTAAAATCCCGCTCGTTCTTCACGGTGGGACAGGCATCCCAACGCATGATATCGCTAAAGCGATCTCGCTCGGTACTTCCAAAATCAACGTGAACACGGAGAACCAAATCGCGTTTACGAAGGCTGTTCGCGAAGTATTGGCTGCGAAACCGGATGTATACGATCCTCGTAAATACATCGTTCCTGGCCGTGACGCGATCAAAGCCACGGTTGTTGGAAAAATCCGTGAATTCGGCTCCAACAACAAAGCTTAAGAATCAACATCAAGCGTGTGCGCCGTACTCCTGTCTTAGGCGGGTTGCGGCGCAAACTTTAGGACGGACAAGGGATTGGACCGTTCAGCTGAATAAGGTGACTTGGAGAGCACACCGCCTAGACGGTGTCTTTCCATTTCTGCCGCTAAAAATCATGGGCTTGTGTACCGACGCAAATACGTAGGGGGATCCTGGACTTATGGAGAAATTAATGATTCGTGGCGGACGTCCGCTGCGCGGAAGCGTTTCGATCAGCGGCGCCAAAAACAGCGCGATAGCGTTGATTCCAGCTGCGATCTTGGCAGAATCCGAGGTGGTTCTGGATAACTTGCCGATATTAAGTGACGTGGCGGTATACTCGGAGATTTTGGAGGAGCTGGGTGCCCGCGTCCTGTGGGATGGCAATCAGATGCGCATCGATCCCACCCATATTCGTTCCATTCCGATGCCCAACGGGCCGGTAAAGAAGCTGCGAGCTTCCTATTATATGATGGGGGCTTTGCTAGGACGTTTCAAAGAAGCGACCATCGGTTTGCCAGGGGGTTGCAACTTTGAACCTCGTCCAATTGATCAGCATATCAAAGGATTTGAAGCTTTAGGGGCGACCGTGACGAATGAACACGGCGCGATTCATTTGCATGCAAAAGAGCTGCGCGGGGCGAAGGTATACCTGGATGTCAGCAGCGTTGGAGCAACCATTAACATTATGCTGGCGGCCACAAGAGCCAAAGGCGCTACAATTATCGAAAATGCGGCGAAAGAGCCTGAAATTATAGATGTGGCCACTTTGTTAAACTCCATGGGTGCAGTAATTAAAGGGGCTGGTACGGAGACGATCCGAATCGAAGGCGTTACGGAGCTGAAAGGCTGCCGTCATTCTATCATTCCTGACCGGATCCAAGCCGGGACTTACATGATTGCTGCTGCAGCAACCCGGGGCGATGTCTTGATCGACGGCGTGATTCCGAAACATCTGGAGGCGTTGACGGCCAAGCTGCTGGAAATGGGTGCTCATGTGGAAGAGCTCGATGAAAGCATTCGAGTGATTGGACAACCAGAATACCAACATGTTGATGTCAAGGCATTAGTCTACCCGGGGTTTCCGACGGATATTCAATCGCCGATGACCAGTTTGTTGACGCAGGCGAAAGGGGTCAGCGTGCTGAGCGATTTTGTCTACAGCAATCGATTTAAGCACGTGCCGGAGCTGGTACGGATGGGCGCGAAAATCCGCGTCGAAGGCCGTTCTGCTATCATCGAAGGCGGACCGCTGAATGCGGCGAAAGTGAAGGCGGCGGATTTGCGCGCCGGGGCCGCGCTGGTTGTAGCTGGACTTACGGTGCCGGAAGGTACGACAGAAGTCTTTGGCGTGGAGTTAATTGACCGAGGATATGACCATCTGGTGCCCAACTTACGGGCATTGGGTGCAGATGTATGGCGGGAGATGGAAGAATAACTTTCCGTTTTTGCGCATAAGTTGCCAAGGATAGGGCATAATAGGCGAGTAAGTCTATCATTACGCCATACTTCATAGTTTTCAATAAAATTGAATAGGTGGTTATTTTAATATGGATCTTCAAATCGCCGATTTGGAAGGGATGAAGCTTACCGAGCTGTACAAGCTGGCAAAGCAATATCAGATCCCTTATTACGGCCAATTAAAGAAGAAAGAATTGATTTTTGCTATTTTAAGGGCACAGGCTGAACAAAGCGGTCTGATGTTTATGGAAGGCGTGCTCGAGATTTTGCCGGAAGGGTACGGTTTCCTCAGACCGATCAATTATCTGCCCAGCACGGAGGATATTTACATTTCCGCATCGCAAATCCGCAAGTTTGATCTGCGCACCGGAGACCTGGTCTCCGGGAAGTGCCGTACACCGAAGGAAAATGAGAGATATTTCGGCCTCCTGCAAGTCAACGCCGTCAACGGTGAGAACCCGGCCATTGCGGCGGAACGTCTGCATTTTCCAGCGCTGACTCCACTCTATCCGCAGACCAAATTGGTGCTTGAAACTTCCCCAAATCATTTATCCACCCGCATTATGGATTTGCTTGCCCCGGTCGGACTCGGCCAACGCGGTTTGATCGTGGCACCGCCTAAAGCAGGGAAGACTTTGCTGCTGAAGGAAATTGCCAACAGCATCTCCACCAACAATCCCGACATTGAGTTATTCGTACTGTTGATCGACGAACGTCCGGAAGAGGTTACCGATATGCAGCGTTCGGTCAAAGGCGAAGTGATCGCTTCTACGTTTGACGAGCTGCCGGAGAACCATATCAAGGTGGCGGAGCTTGTGCTGCAGCGCGCTTTACGGCTGGTGGAGCACAAGAAGGACGTTGTGATTTTGCTTGATAGCATTACGCGTCTTGCACGTGCCTATAACTTGGTGGTTCCGCCGTCAGGGCGTACGCTCAGCGGGGGGATTGATCCGGCCGCGTTCCATCGTCCGAAGCGGTTCTTTGGCTCAGCCCGGAATGTGGAAGAGGGCGGCAGCTTGACGATTTTGGCAACGGCTTTGGTGGATACCGGTTCGCGGATGGACGATATTATTTATGAAGAATTTAAAGGTACGGGGAATATGGAGCTGCACCTGGACCGGAAATTGGCGGAACGCCGGATCTTCCCGGCAATCGATATTCGCCGCTCCGGTACACGGCGTGAGGAAGTGCTCCTGAGCAAAGAAGAGCTGGATACGATCTGGTCGATCCGGAAGAACATGAACGACTCTTACGACTTTGTGGAAGGCTTCCTCAAAAAGCTGCGCGAATGCAAGACGAATGCCGAATTCCTGGCTTCTTTTGATGTGTCCGGGAACAATTCGGGCGGCAGCAATGGCGGTGCACGTCGTCCGGTGCGGTCGGGCTCTACTTCCTCGCGGTCGAGTTCGGCTTCTACGAGCGCTGGCACTACGCAAAATACTACGGTTTAAAGAGATCTCTCGGGAGGGCTTGCTTGGCTTCCCGCGATGAATACAAAGAGGAGAACAACATGTACTTAGTGTATGCAGATGAACAAGGACAGGTCTATGATCATCCGTCGCTGTACGGCTTAGCTCGCAGTGCGGATATGATCGTAGAGATTATGGAGGATGAGCTGATTCCGCTTCCTGAAGGGGCGACGTTGGTGGGCTTGCCGTCCACCCGACCAATCGGAATGGACCCGGAAACGGGCGAAATGAAGCCGCTCCCTGGGAATGTTCAGGCGGTCGGCGCTCTGCTCCCGCAAGGCTATACCCGTCTTTGTTTGCCGGGGTATGTGAAGACGGACAGAGATTATAAGCTGCCTTTGTTCGGGTATTCTGCGGTGGTTTGGAAGGACGGTCAGTTTTACGTGACCGCGCGCCTGTCGGATGATCCCGAGAAGTGGAATCCGCTCAATTGTGATCCTCTTGAACTCAAAAGTCAGGTGAAAGCCTACACCTCCCGTTATCCAGAGAATCGGCTGTACGAACATTTATCGAATTGTGCGTTAGGTTATGAGTGCCTGACCGCATCCAATACGTTTTTGAATCGCTGGGAAGGGGCCGTTCCCGTTTCCTATTCTTGTAATGCGGGCTGCTTCGGTTGTATTTCCGAGCAACCGGATGACAGCGGATTTGTCTCCCCGCAGACGCGGATGAACTTCCGCCCGCGTGTCGAAGAGCTGGTGGAAGTGATGCTGGAGCATCTGAAGACGCCGGAGTCGATTATCAGCTTCGGCCAGGGGTGTGAAGGAGAACCGTCCACTCAGGCCAAGCTGATTATTGAGGCGATACGTGAAGTGCGGCGCCAGACGGATATGGGGTATATTAATATCAACACTAACGCGGGGCTCACGGATCATATCCGCGGGATTGTGGATGCCGGTTTGGATCTGATGCGGGTCAGCACGATCAGCGCGCTGGACGATCATTACAACGCTTATTACAGACCGCGTGGCTATACGCTTGCGAATGTGGAGAAATCGTTGAAGTATGCGGCGGATCAAGGGGTGTATACTTCGATCAACTATTTGATTTTCCCTGGTGTTACGGACCGGGAGGAAGAAATCGAAGCGATGATCGACTTCTGCCGCCGTACCAAGCTGAAGTTGATTCAATTGCGCAACCTGAATATTGACCCGGAAAGCTACCTGGAATTGATTCCGAAGGCCAAAGGGGAGATACTTGGGATGAAGCAGGCAATTGAGATTTTTCAGGAGGAGCTGCCAGACGTGGTCATCGGATCGTATACGCATGTGCCGCCGGCGGAATTGGCTCGGGTTAAGGTACGAGGATAAAACAGGCAATTGCGCGAAAGGTTGCCCCATGCTATAATGCGTTTGTGTGTCATATAACTCTGGGCACGACTGAGGCTCAGGGCGGAAAGAGGTGAAAGAAGATGAAAGAAGCAGTTCAACCGAAATATTACGTGACTACTGTAACTTGCGCTTGCGGTAACACGTTTGAGACGGGTTCCGTGAAACAAGACCTGCGCGTTGAAATTTGCTCCAACTGCCATCCATTCTTCACCGGGAAGCAGAAATTCCTGGATGCTGGTGGACGTGTGGATAGATTCAAAAAGAAATACGGTATCTAAGATACCCTTGCACAACAAGCGAAATGACGAAGAACGTCTCTGCCGATCTGATGATGGGCGGGGGCGTTTTTTATTTTTTTAAAGTTAAGTTTCAAGAGTGGGAGGGGACGGCAGTGGACTTTGATCAGGCGCATCGCTTGTGGTTGGACACGCATCGTAAACGCCGTTCGGGTGAGCGAAAAGACCGCTTAGAACGAGGGCATGGGCATGGCGAGCAGTTGTTTTTGCGTAATGTATGGTGGCCTTTGCGGGGGGATTTGGATCATCTTCATCCGGAGTATGAGATTTCGGATTGGCGGGGGCGCCCGTATTTTGCGGATTTCGCTTGGTTAACAGAGGCTGTGAAGCTCATTATCGAGGTGAAAGGCTTTGGACCGCATGTTCGCGATATGGATCGTACAATGTATAGCCGGGAGCTGAACAGGGAGGTTTTTCTGCAAGCTATAGGGTACCGGGTGGTTTCCCTGTCCTATGACGATGTGGAACGGCAGCCGGAAATTTGCATCATGCTGCTTCGCATGCTATTGAGCCGATTTGAGGTGTCTGGGCAACAGGCGGATCTTCCCAAGCTGGCGCTGAAATCAACATTATTGCAGGCCGTTCAGTTAGGCAGACCCATTCGTCCGAAGGATGTTGAGGCGCAACTTGGTGTAAATCATCGAACGGCGGTGCGATATTTACAGCAGTTGTGTGAGCTGGGAGCGGTGGTCAGGGGCGGCGCGGTGTACCTTTTGGCTGGTTCACTGTTGCGATAGAGATCGGATGACGGAAGGTGGCGTATAATCAGCCGGTTGGTGATTGTGACCGGGGGTGGCGACGAGCGTACAAACTAAAAAAAGGTCGGAGACGATAGCCGACAACGGTCCGCTCTTCATCTCCAACCTGCCTAATGAGGAATAACTTACTTCTTAAACTCCACAGTTTCCTTCAAACCATTCCATTCTTCGCTCTTGATGATGCCGAGGCGCCATAGGGCGATGCCCTTCAGATCATAGCGTTTCGCCAGTCCGATCAGCGTTTTGACGGTGTTCTGGTCCTCGCTGTCCATATTTAGCCCCAGGAGCAGCTTGCTGGCGCTTGTCTCTTTCAGAGCCAGGCGGATCGCTTCGTCCACTTTGTCTGCGGGTTGCGGCCGGCCGCTATTGTTTCCTTGGAGATAATCGTAAGCCATGATCACGATTTCGTCCGTCAGCGCTCCCAGCGTTTTGTAGTCATAACCTTGATAGGATGAGTTCAGCGGGTGAAGCGCCAAGGACAACTTGAGGCCAGCCGCCCGGGTTTGTTTTGACAATTCTTTGACGAAGTTGTTAAAAGCTTGCCGCGTTGCCGTCTTCTCTGTCGTTAAGCCAAGCCCCTCGAAATCGAGCATAATCCCTTGAAATGACTTCGCAGTAGCAGCATTCACCATATCGGTTATCGCCTGCTGCTGTAGGGCTGGATCCTCCAAGATCCGGGTCAATTCGCCTTTTCCATCGCTGGCGAAGACCATCAAATAAGGCAAGGTACGTGCCGATGCCGCTTCATTTACGAGGCTATCTGCCGTCACGTTGCCCGCGGGTTGCGGAAGTCTAAACACATCCCCCGTTTGCGTAAACTCTCCTTTCTCGTTGATCCGGCTCCAGCCGAAAGCAACAGCGTCCAGACTCGGAATCATTCCAACATCTGAGAAGGAGGAAATAGCATAGAACCCCAGCGTATACATCCGTTTTTGCGGGGAGGCGATGGATACGGTCCGAGAAGATTGGTCCCACCCGACCTGGGCCCCAAACTGCTGACTGAAGAAGCTAAGCGGAATCAGGGTATTGCCTCCAACGGACCGGGGCGCAACTGCCAGTGGCACGGAGGTGCTGTTCACTTTGGCCGTTTTGTTGTTCAGCGTTAACTGAACATGAATAGCTTCAGCGCCTGTGCCTTTAATCGCGGTAATCGTTTTGGAAGCTTGGTTCCAAGTGACGTTGATGCCAAGCGCTTCGGATATGGAGCGGAATGGAACCAGCGTCGTGCCGTTTACAATCATGGGTTCACCTGCAAAATCCAGCGGGTATCCGTCCAGCAAAATTCGAACCGGGGATGCCGCTTCAACCCGGGATGATTGCAAGCCGACCAAGCCGCCAGCTAGCAGGGCGATGCTCAGCAAGAGCTTCCCAATTATTTTCATTTGTTTCCCCTCTCTCACTCACTTCAATTTTCCCATTTCCTTATTCTATTAATATAGCAAAATATAACTAGAGTTGCATGAGAGAGCGCGCACAACTCAGTGATAGTCGAGGCATAAGCAAGGCAAATCCGCCAACTTCTTCCCTCCGGTTGCATTTTAGACAGGCATGAGCTATACTTAGTTTCACCGTGCTAGATGGGGAGGTAGCGGTGCCCTGTAACTCGCAATCCGCTATAGCGAGGTTGAAGTCCTGTTAGAGGTCTTGCCGATGTGAGGCCGGTCTTTACGGCAGACGTTGACGGACGGGTCCTCCGCAAGGAGTACCTGTGAACCTGGTCAGGTCCGGAAGGAAGCAGCCATAAGCAGTCCTACTCCTGTGCCGGAGGGCAGCCTGTCCCGAGTCTTGCCGTAAAGGTGCCGCTCGGATCGCAATGATCGATAACAGGTGCACGGTACATATTGGATCAGAATACATCTTTGTCTGCGGACAGGGGTGTTTTTTTTGTACATAGACCAAAAGGCTATAGTATAATAAGGGAACGACAACCGTCGTTTAAGGAAAGAAAGAGGTGCCGCAGAATGGAGCATATTGCGCTGTACCGGGCTTGGCGGCCGCAGTCGTTTCAAGACATGGTGGGGCAGCAGCATATCATTCGCACATTGCAGAATGCGATCCGTGAACAGCGGCTGTCGCACGCTTATTTGTTCAGCGGTCCGCGTGGAACCGGGAAGACCAGTGCGGCCAAAATTTTGGCCAAGGCGGTCAACTGTGAAAAAGGACCCGCAGCAGAACCCTGCAACGAGTGTGATGCATGCCGGAGAATCACGGCCGGTGCTGTCATGGATGTACTTGAGATTGACGCCGCTTCCAACCGGGGGGTTGAAGAAATCCGCGATTTGCGCGAGAAAGTGAAATATGCCCCTACGGAAGTGCGGCAGAAAGTTTATATTATCGATGAAGTCCATATGTTAACGACGGAAGCGTTTAACGCGTTGCTGAAGACTTTGGAGGAGCCGCCTCCACACGTCATGTTTATTCTGGCAACCACTGAACCGCATCGTTTGCCGGCTACGGTGATATCGCGTTGTCAGCGTTTTGACTTCCGCCGGGTATCGTTGGAAGAGCAAAGCGAACGGCTGCAGATGATCTGTGAGCAAGAAGGCATCGAAGCGGAGAAGGAAGCCATCGAGTATATCGCCCGATTGTCTGACGGCGGGATGCGGGATGCGTTAAGCATCTTGGATCAAATTGCTTCCTTCTCGGGGCGCAAGGTCTCTTATCAGCAGGTGCTGGACATGACCGGCGGCATCGCCTCCCGGCAGTTTGCAGAGCTGGCCAAAACGCTGCTTGACGGCGATATCGGCGGGATGCTGCAGATGATTGACGGCTTCATGCAGGAAGGCAAAAGCGCAGACAAGTGCATGGAGAACCTGCTTTACTATTTCCGTGACTTGCTGATGGTCAAAATGGTGCCGCAAGCGGACAAGTTGACGGAACGTGTGCTGGATCCACAGGATTTTGCGGAGATTGCCGAGGGCTTCTCCAAATCGCAGTTGTTCCGAATCATCGATACGCTGAACCACTATCAGACCGAAATGAAATATGCCGTGCAGCCCCAAACCTTGTTTGAGGTTGCTCTGTTGAAGATCTGTACGTTTGGCAAAGACGGCGCCGAAGAGCACCCAGCAGGGGCTCGCAGTGCTGGAACGGGAGGCGGAGCATCCGCTGATGCTGCTGAGGTCCAACAACTGCGGCGCCAGCTTGCAGACTTGGAGGCGAAGCTGGAGCGAGCGTTGCAAGGCGGGCTTGCCGCCGGTGGTTCCGCCTCGGGAGCGGGGGCTGGAGGCCATCGTCCATCGCGAAGCCCTGCGCCGCGCGTCGCCTCGAAAGCCAAAATCCCCGCAGGGATGGATCATTATCTAGCCAACCGCAATAGTCCGGAGTTCTTTGACATCCAGCAAAAATGGAATCAAGTACTCCAGGCTGTCAAGGATGCTAAAATTACAGTCCATGCGTGGTTCGTGAACGGAGAGCCTGTATCCATTCTGGAGGATAATGTGCTGGTGGCGTTTAAGAATGATATTCACCGGGAGACCACCGAGAAGCCGGCCAATAAACAAGTCATTGAAGCGGTCCTGGAGCGTCAACTGGGCAGACCGTATCACTTGGTCACCATGATGCTGAAGGATTGGAACGATGCGCTGCAAGGGGCGGGCGAACGGTCAGACGGTGAACCGTTCGAGCTGGAGCATCCGCTGGAGGAAGGCGCGTCTGGATCCGGGAAGGAACCTTGGGTGGACGAAGCGCTAAATATGTTTGGGGATGATCTGGTCGTCATCAAGGAATAACCCAACGAATGGCTTGGGATAGGCACCAGATTGTGGTTATATTTTTCCAATTATTGCATGATGTGCATGTAGACCAAATTAAGGAGATGTGAAGCAGATGAACAATATGAATCAAATGATGAAACAAGTGAAAAAAATGCAGGAGCAAATGCTCAAAGCACAGGAAGAACTGGCCAACAAAACCGTAGAAGGCAGTGCGGGCGGCGGAGTCGTTACCGTGCAGGTGAACGGTCACAAAAAAGTACTGAACCTGACGATCAAACCGGAAGCAGTAGATCCGGACGACGTGGAAATGCTGCAAGACTTGGTGTTGACTGCGGTGAATGACGCTTTGACGAAGGCGGAAGAATTGGCAAACCAAGATATGGGCAAATTTACAGGCGGAATCAAAATTCCAGGCCTGTTCTAATTCTAGGAACTGAAGGAGAAGGCCCCATTGTATTATCCCGAACCGATCGCGAAGCTGATCGATGCTTTTACTCATTTGCCTGGTATTGGGCCGAAGACGGCAGCCAGATTGGCCTTTCATGTGCTGAACATGAAGGAAGATGATGTCATTGATTTCGCTAAAGCGCTGGTCAGCGTGAAGCGGAACCTTCATTACTGCTCTATCTGCTGTAACATCACGGATACGGATCCGTGCCGGATTTGTCAGGATAAGACGCGGGACGCTTCCGTGATTTGCGTTGTGCAGGAATCTAAGGACCTGGTCGCCATGGAGCGGACGAAGGAGTTTGATGGCTACTATCATGTGCTGCAAGGGGCAATCTCGCCGATGGAAGGCCTGGGTCCGGATGATATCCGGCTGAAGGAGCTGCTGAATCGCTTAAGTGATGAACGAGTGAAGGAGCTTATCTTGGCAACTAACCCGAACATTGAAGGGGAAGCGACGGCGATGTATATCTCCCGTCTTGTGAAGCCCTTTGACATCCGCGTCACCCGGATTGCCCACGGGTTGCCGGTCGGCGGCGACTTGGAGTATGCGGATGAAGTGACATTATCCAAGGCGTTAGAAGGACGCCGAGAAATTAATTAGTCTTTTTTCTATCGCTTGAAACGAAAGAACTTTAAGCCCTGAATTCCGTTGGGGCTTAAGGTTCTTTTTGCTTTTTTCGACGATGCGAAGGTTCTAAGTTTGTCCTTTCCCCGATACACATGAAGTAAAAAACGGATGGGGAGGCGATTGGCTTGAAGATCTTGAAGCGCTGGGGAGTAGGGCGCTCGAACCTGGCTCACAGGAAAGATGCGATGGCATATAAGCGAGAACTGTATGAAGAAGTGATCAACGCATTAAAAGAGTGGGAGCGGGCCAGCATCGCTTTTCAGGAGGCGGTAGGGCATGATGAAGTGGACGTGGCGATCTACACCCTGGAGGCGGCTGAACGCAGGTATCAAATTCAACTGAAGGCGGCGAAGCAGGCAAAGGTCGATTGGGATGCCTTTCGGAATGGTTCATATTTTGGCTAAGCTCAAGACCATTTGATTATGAGGTGAGTGAAAATGAAGCTGTTACTGATCGGTACGTTAGTTGTGTCATCGGCATTGTTACTGTACATTTTATTTTCGCGTAAGATCGGTTTAGCATGGCTTTCCCGTTTGGGGTTACATGTTGTGCTTGCGGCGCTTGGCCTTTATGTGATTAATTTCTCCGGTTTATTAACCGAAGTGTATATCCCGTTAAATCCGGTGACGTTAAGCACGGTATTGGTTCTTGGACTTCCCGGCGTCGCGCTGTTGGTTGGCCTAAAATTAACCATGATCTAGGAGTTGACGGAGCTTCAATTTCTGTGGTACATTATAAATCGCTTCTCCGAGAGGACAAGCTGGACAAGACCTTCCGATGATGATTTTTAAAAAAAGGTCTTGACTAAAGAAAAGACACTGTGATATATTATAAAGGTCGCTGCTGAAACAAAGAACGGCGACGAAATGAAAGTTTGATCTTTGAAAACTGAACAACGAGTGAGTAATTAAACTGAGATTTTTAATCTCGTCAGTTTATCTAAATGAGCAAGTCAAACACTACTTTATTGGAGAGTTTGATCCTGGCTCAGGACGAACGCTGGCGGCGTGCCTAATACATGCAAGTCGAGCGGAGTTTATCGGGAGCTTGCTCCTGATNAACTTAGCGGCGGACGGGTGAGTAACACGTAGGCAACCTGCCCGTAAGACTGGGATAACTACCGGAAACGGTAGCTAATACCGGATACGCAAGTCTCTCGCATGAGGGGCTTGGGAAAGGCGGAGCAATCTGTCACTTACGGATGGGCCTGCGGCGCATTAGCTAGTTGGTGGGGTAACGGCTCACCAAGGCGACGAT
>NZ_JADQ01000030.1:0-54295 GCF_000518465.1 Paenibacillus sp. J14
CCACTCCCTTGTATTTGCACAGACGCTTAAATATTTCGATCAAATCTCTCCTCACTTGATTATAGATCTCTTTCCGTCTATACTTCGGGGTGAACACGATATGGTATTTGCACATCCACTTCGTGTGAGCTAAACTATAGCTCTTGTTTGCCATCTAAGACCATTCCTTTCTTTTATTGAGCCTGAACATCTCAATTTTATGGGAATGGTCTAGTTGGTCAAACCTTCGTTCCTCCACCCGCATAGCGGGTGGTTTTTTGTTTCGCACGCTTCGCGAGCTCAACTGGCTAAAGCCATAACAAAAGAAAGCGGCGCTTGGCCGCTTCCCTTCCAATCTTGTTCGTCTCACTTCCAGCCTGTTTTTAGAGATACGGGTGTTCGTGTTTAGCCAGAAGGATTTTCCAACGCCGTTCTACTTCTTGTTCGAATTCCGCCAAAGCCTCGGCGTTCTCTGGCTTCGTCAAGTGGCGAGTCTTGCCCATCGTCTTCAGCCAATCCGCCAGCGGAATACGTTTGCCCTTCTCCTCCGGGTTATACGTAATTGTCGTTTGACCATGCTCTACCTCGTACAGCGGGAAGAAGCAGGAGTTGACGGCAGCATCGATGATGTTGGTGCCCTGATCGTCCGGCGAAATCCAGTTGAGCGGGCAAGCTGTTAATATTTTACCATAAACAAGTCCTTCATTTTGGGCGTACCATTGAGCTTTGGCTGCTTTCTTCACCAAATCCTGCGGGTAAGCCTCGCTGCCGGTAAACACGTAAGGAATGTTGGTGGCCGCCATGATTTGAGGTGTGTCTTTGTGCTGGAACGCTTTGCCCTGCTGCACTTTGCCGATGTTCGACGTAGAGGTCCGATGACCCAACGGGGTCGAATACGACAGTTGTGCTCCCGTATTCATGTATCCTTCGTTATCATACTCGATGATGATCATTTTATGACCGCGCAGGGCTGCACCGATTGCTGGCCCCATGCCGATGTCCATGCCCCCGTCGCCAGTAACCATCACGAACGTAAAATCGTCCTTCAGGCCAAGCTCGTCGAGTTCGCCGCGGCGTTTTCTTTCCCAGAACATTTCAACGACACCGGACAACGTAGCGGCACCGTTCTGGAACAGGTTATGGATGTACGTCGCTTTATGGGATGAATACGGATATCCGGTCGTGACGACCATCGCGCAGCCGGTGTGGAACAGAGCCACAATATCGCCTTCAATCCCTTTAAAGAACAGCTCTAGACCGGAGAAAATTCCGCAGCCTGGGCAAGCCCCATGCCCCGGTGCAATCCGCTTAGGCTTCTTCGTTAATGCGCGAAGCGGCGGAATACGCACGCCCAGCTTGCCGGTTTCTTCATTCTTCGTGACCGTAATCAGGCCGGTCTTCAAGTCCTTAAACTTCAGCGGATTCAGCACCCGCTTAGGCGCTTTCTCCGGATCCCCCGGGGTATGTCCATAGTAATCAAATGGAACTTCGACCTGGCCCGTCTTCGCCGCTTCAATCGCCAATTGGAAGAAGTGGTGGCCGTCCTCGGCATAAAACTCTTTGCCACCCAGCCCGTATATCCGGCTGATGACCTTTGTTGTATGATTGCCATGCGTGAACAACGCCGCCTTAATCTCATTCACCATATTGCCGCCATAAGCGCCGTAGGAATCCCCGCGGTCGCCTACTGTGATGGCTTTCACGTTCTTCAGTGCTTCGGCAATTTGCTTTGAAGGGAAAGGCCGAATCATGTTTGGTGCGATCGAGCCGGCTTTGATACCTTGACGGCGTAAATCGTCTACAACGTCCTTAATAATTTCAGATGCCGAGTTCATGAGGAACACCGCGACTTCGGCATCTTCCATCCGGTACAGATCCAGCATTTTATATTCGCGTCCGGTCAGTTCGGCATATTCGCCGGCAATCCGTTCAAAGACGCGTTCCGCATTGTACATCGCTACAGACTGCTGATAGCAGTTATTGATGTAATCCGGCTCGTTCATATACGGCCCGACGGTAATCGGGTTGTTGCGATCCAGCGTATGCGGGAAGTCCCCCGGCGGCCGTTCCCCAACGAATTTCAATACATCTTCCCGGTTCGCGAAGGTATGCACGCGCCGTTTCTGGTGGGACGTGAAGTATCCGTCGGACGCAACCAGGACCGGCAGTCTTACTTCTGGATCCTCGGCCAGCTTGATCGCGATGAGGTTCATATCGTATACGGCTTGCGGATCACGGCACATTAGAATCGGCCAGCCAATGTTCAGTGCAAAATAAAGGTCCGAATGATCGCCGTGAATATCGAGCGGTCCGGAGATGGAGCGGCAAACCAAGTTCATAACCATAGGAAAGCGTGTGCCGGATTGTACCGGCAATTGCTCCAGCATGTACAGGAATCCTTGAGCACTGGTCGCGTTAAAAACCCGGCCGCCGGCTGTTGAAGCACCGTAACAAATACCAGCCGAGCTATGTTCGCCGTCCGATGGAATCAGCTTAATATCATGCTGGCCGTTTGCTTTCATTAAATCAAGGAATTGTGCTACCTCGGTAGAAGGGGAAATCGGAAAGTACCCCATAATATGATAATTGATCTGGCTGGCTGCATAAGCTGCCATTTCATTTCCTGACTCATATACCACGCGCTGCTCAACCGTACCGGAGCGGCGTTCTTTCTCCAAATCGATCGCCATGATGAACATACCACCTTTCCTGCGTATTAGCGTATCGCCAAATCAAACAGATGCGGTACGCGATGCGCTTCCGCATACCCTTCTTCCTCACGCTCCCCGGACAAGGCGTCCGTGGGACAAGCGTGAATACATTTCAAGCATCCTTTGCAATATTGATAGTCGATGCCCTTTAAGAACATTTGCGGTCGGCCCTTCTTATCGGGGCGTTCCTCCCAGACGAAGCAGTTATCCGGGCAGACGTTATCGCATTGGGCGCAGTGAATACAAGACTCCTCTTTAAAATGCGGCATCATCCCGGAACGGGAAATGCTAAGATCCTTCAGGATACTGTTGCCCGGATTGATAATCAGCCCGCCGATCGGTTGAGTCTCATAACCAAGTACCGGCGTATCCGCACGAACGAAGGCCGGCATGCTTACCCCTTCCGGCAAAGCAAACGTCTCAAAGACAACTTCTTGATATCCCCGCTCAAACGTCGCAATCGCGGGGGCTACGGTTTGTGGATATTTCTTCTCCAACGACTTGCGGATTACGTCTTTCATCGTTTCGGGATCGAGGAATGGGCATAACCGGAATAAGGCACCCAGCATCGCCATGTTCACCCGGTTCTTCTCTTCAAGCGCAATACCCGTCGCATCGATCACTGCGATCGTGCCGCCGATCAGCTTCATTTTCTCCTTTAGCTCCTGCGGAGTTTTGCGCGAATTCACCAATACGGTGCTGTCCTCATAAATGCCGCTGATCACGTTCACCGTTTTGGCAAGTGCCTCATGAAAGATTCCTACAATATGCGGGCGTTCCACAGGCGATGTATCGCGAATCGGTGTATTCAGATCGCAGAAGCGGATATGCGCCTTAACCGGGGACCCTTTTTTCTCCGAGCCATAAGAAGAAAAGCTGACCCCATTTAGTCCGGCTCCTTCAACCCCGGCTTCGGCCAGCATTTTCCCTGCCAAGTTCGCACCCAGCCCACCAATGGATTCCAGTCGGATTTCAAAAAATCCCAGCTCGTTTAATTTCGGTAATTGTACCACGCGCTTGTCTCCCTTCTTCGCAAATGCGAGCTCTTCACGACGTAAATAAGTGCTAAACATCACATCAAAAGATATCTTTCTTAATTTTAAAATTTATCATAGATGCGATGTGACTTATGTAACAAATGTCATATAGACATTCTTGTCTGGGCGAATACACCCCCCCGCACAGAATTGAATAGGATAGCGGTAAAACGTCTTTCAGGAGGAACCCCAAAAGCATGATACCTACGTACCCTTATTACAGCTCGAAAACGGTTTGCCAAGAACAACCGATGACCTTCCCGCCGCAACATCAACCAAGACAACCCGGCCTAGAAACGCTGATGGTTCCGCCCCCAATCTCCGAAAATCCCGCTTATGTCGGCAGCGGCAAATTAAAGAACAAGGTCGCGATCCTAACTGGCGGCGACAGCGGGATCGGGAGAGCGACTGCGATTGCTTTTGCCAAGGAAGGCGCAGATTTAGCCATCGTTTATCTGGATGAACACGAGGATGCCCAAGCAACGAAACGGCGCGTTGAGGAGCTGGGCCGGCGATGCTTGCTCATTCCCGGCGACTTGCGCCAAGAAGCTTTCTGCCATGCGGTGATTCATCATACTCTGCATCATTTTGGGAAGATCGATATCCTGGTGATCAACCAAGCTGTTCAATTTCCTCAGCAGCAAGGGATCGAGGCGATTTCGACCGAACAGCTGTACCAAACCTTTGCCACCAACATCTTCCCTCATTTCTACCTGACCCAAGCTGCGCTACCCTATTTGCGACCCGGCAGCACGATTATCAGCACCGCCTCGATCACCGCTTATGCCGGCGCTCCGCTGCTGATTGATTATTCCTCAACCAAAGGCGCTGTCGTTTCCTTTACCCGGTCCTTGGCATTGTCCCTCGTCCATCGAGGTATCCGTGTCAATGCGGTGGCGCCGGGACCGATTTGGACTCCGCTGATCCCTTCCAGCTATTCTGCGGAATACGTGTCCACGTTTGGCCTGGAAACGCCGATGAAGCGAGCGGGGCAGCCATTTGAATTGGCACCGGTCTACGTATTCCTGGCCTCCGACGATTCCAGCTTTGTGACCGGGCAAACGATTCATGTCAATGGCGGTGCAATGATAACGAGTTAACCCTTTTGGGGAAACGACAAAAAGCACCCTTTCCAGAAGGAAAGAGTGCTTTTCACATGTTACTTCACGATGTTAATGACCAGCCATTAGGCTAGGATCCGGCTGAGTCCCTTCACTTGCTGAATCCTTGCCCGCTTCGGCTTGCTTCTTCGGCTTAGATAAGAATAAGGTCAATAGGAAACCAACCGCGGCAATGCACGATGCCAGGAAGTAGGTGTCCCCAAAACCGGACGCGGCTGCCTCCAGCGGATTTCCGCCCTGTGCTGCCTCCTTCATGTAACTGCTGATTTGTGAAGTGAGATAACCCGTTAAGCCGGCTACCGCGAAGGAGACGATGACTTGCTGCGCCGCCGTCATGAGCGGGGTCACCCGAGCTACCAAGTGGCGTGGCGCAGAGTTTAGAATATGCGTGTTCAGCGGCATCATCGTCAGGCCCATCCCGCCGCCAAGCAAGCCAAGCGGCACCAGCACCATCGCCAGCGGCGTTTCCGCAGTAATCCGCGATAACAGGAACAAGGCCGTCGATACGATGCCAAGGCCGATGAAGGCCAGCGGCCGCGCACCAACCCGGTCAAACAAGCGACCACTGATCGGCATGAAGAATGCTGACATCAGCGCTTGCGGCAGCAGATAAATCCCGGTTTCCAATGCGTTGTAGCCTCTAACTTGTTGCAGGTATAACGGAGTCAGAATCATCGAACCGAACAACGCTGCTTGGGCAATCCACACCAAGATGATCCCTCGGGTAAAATGAGATGAACGGAACACCCGCAATTCAAGCAGCGGCTGTTGATGTCTGATCTCGACAATGATGTACAGTAGTAAGGCAAGTCCCCCTACGCTAAGACCTGTAATCGTCGACGCCGAGGTCCAGCTGGTTCCCCCTTCACTCACACCATAGGTCAACATCGCAAAGGCGATGGGAGCCAAGATCATCCCCAGTTTATCCAACTGCGGTGCCTCCCGCCGACTGGATCTCGGCAAGAAACGCAGACCAATCAGAAATGCGACAATTCCGATCGGCAGATTGATCAGAAAAATCCAATGCCAGCTGACGTTCTCCACCAGCCAACCGGACAACACCGGACCGAGGGCTGGCGCCATCAGCATCGGTACACCCAGCGCCCCCATGACAGCCCCTCGTTTCTCAGGCGGTGCCAGCTTAAACACCATTGCAAACCCGATCGGCGAAACCATCCCGCCACCCAGACCTTGAATGATGCGATAAACGATCAACTGCTCCGGCGTTTGCGCCACGGCACATAACACCGACCCTATCGTAAACAATGCGATCGTCATTAAGAAAATACGTTTCTCCCCAAATTTATCGGTCATCCATCCGGCTAACGGAATGACGGCAGATAAAGCAAGGGTATACCCTGTGATCGTCCATTGCACCGTCTTTAAATCGGTTGCGAAGAAGTCGACCAGCTTAGGAACGGCTACATTCACCACCGTGCTGTCCAAAATGACCATAATCATCCCAACGATGACAGCCATCAGCGGTGCGATGATCGAACGGATGGAAAATTCTTTGTTATCGATCGAACTCTCCACAGTATGATTCGGCATCCTCTCACTCAGCTTTCTTTCTAAATTTTAAACACCGTTTTAAACAATGTTTAACACAAATTTAAACGGAACCCGCAGTTTTGTCAAGGCATTTGTCTTCGGTGGCTTCTGTAAGATCTGGTTCTCACTTCCTTCGCCCTGATGTCTTATTCTTGACACTTGGAGTAAGCGCGTATTATGGTAGTTTCTATACGGGCAGTAGATTGGATGGCATAAAGGAGCGAAATCATGAGCAATTGTGCCGAGGGGCTGACAACCAAACAGAATATTCTTCAGGCGACGTTGGACCTCATTAAAACAGAAGGGGCCGATCAAGTGACCTTGCGCAAGATTACGGCTGCGGCCAATGTCAATTTAGCTCTGGTGAACTACCACTTTGGTTCGAAGGACAACTTGATTAACGAAGCGCTGAAAATGCTGCTGACGACGTTTCAAGCCAACTTTGATGTCTTGGGTGATACTTCGCTATCTCCTAAAGATCGTCTAAAAGCGTTTCTACTCCAATATGTGGATTCAGTATTGCAATACCCTGGTCTACTGCATGAAGTCTTAGGCAAAGGACGAATTACTTTCGAATCCCGGCAAGACTTCACCGATTTTATGAAGACGACGGGATTCAGTAAAATCACCTCCGTGTTGGAGGAAATTACCGGTGAGTCCAATTCGGATATCCTCTTTATTATGATGATGCAGATCAATGCAGCCGTCCTCTTCCCGCTCGTCTTAGCCAAGCAGATTAAGCAAATGGAGAACCGTCCGAGCAAAGAAATCGTTGAGCGGCAAATCGATATTCTGTTTGATCATTATTTTGCGAAATATGATTCGTGTCGTTAACTTGTCGAATTCAGCGTTCGATCCGCCGATTTATAGCGCTTTTTGCGCTTTCCCGAGAAATAATTTCCCACGCAAATAAAGACCGCTTCGCCGCCGATTGGCGAGAAGCGATCTTTCTGTCTTAAGGGGGTTAGAAGAAGTTAATCCTCATGCTGCCCCATATATTCTTCGATCATCTTTTGCTTTAACTCCCAGGCTTCCTGGCTTAAGCTGATGCGGTAAATTTCCGGGTTCAGCTTGCGGAGATATTCTGGCCAGAATAAATTTAACTGCTCGCGGTGGTACTCACGAATTTCATCCAGCGTTGGCAGCTTGTACACGAGCTGACCATCCACAAAGATCGGCTGCAGCATGGACACCGCTTCATAGTTTTTGACTGACTTTTTGATATAAGGATGTACCGGATCAAACAATCGGAGTTTGCCGCCCGTCCGCGCTTGCTGTTCATGCGGAAAACAGATGTAATCGGCAATCGCTTTGCCGCTGTCTTTGCTGACAATGCGCAATACGTCTTTTCTGCCGGGGGTTGTGACTTTTTCCGGATTACCGGAGATCTTGATCGTGGGCACCATCTGACCGTCCTTCTCCCGTTCAACCAGCTTGTAGACGCCTCCGAGAGCCGGTTGGTCCGCTGCTGTAATCAACTGAGTCCCTACGCCCCAAATATCGATCTTCGCACCTTGTGCCTTCAGGTTAAAAATCGTATTCTCGTCCAAGTCGTTTGACGCGACGATTTTGACATAAGGTAAGCCGGCGTCGTCCAGCATTTTGCGGGCTTGAATCGACAGATAAGCTAAATCGCCGCTGTCCAAGCGGATGCTCGCCAGCCGCTTGCCTGCGGCTTCCAGCATTTTGCCGGTGCGGATCGCATGCGGAACGCCGCTTTTGAGCGTATCATACGTATCGACCAGCAGGGAAACCTGATCCGGCAGCGCTTTGGCATACAACTCAAACGCTTCCTGCTCCGAGTCGAAGATTTGCACCCACGAGTGGGCATGCGTTCCTCGGGTCGGAATGCCAAAGATCTCCCCAGCCAGCAAGTTGGACGTCCCATCAAACCCGGCCAAATAAGCAGCCCGAGCCCCCCAGATGGCCGCATCTGCTTCTTGTGCCCGGCGGGTGCCAAATTCCAGCAGCACGTCGTTCTCGGCGACCCGTTTCACCCGTGAAGCTTTGGTGGCGATCAAGGTCTGGAAATTCATAAAGTTTAGCAACGCCGTCTCAATCAGCTGTGTTTCCATAATTGTGCCTTCAACGCGGATCAACGGCTCGTTCGGGAAGCAAAGCGCCCCTTCGGCCATAGACAGGAGCGTTCCTTTAAATTCAAAGTTGCGCAGTAAATCCAGAAATTCCGGCTTATAGTTCTCTTCTTGTTTGGCTAGATACGCTATATCTTCTTCGGTAAACCGCAGCTGCCGAATATAGTCCACGATCCGTTCCAAGCCTGCAAACACCGCATACCCGTTGCCAAACGGCAGCTTGCGGAAGTAAGCCTCAAATACGGTCCTCCGCAAATGCGTTCCGTTCATCCAATGCGCATAGATCATATTGATCTGATATTTATCGGTATGCAGTGCTAAACCCGTGGTTGGCATCGCCTGTTCATCCTCTCTGGCTGTTCGTTACGTTTGCTCCTAAACTGCTGCGGAAATGACCCAGCGCCCAGGTATGACCCTCCGGGTTAAAGCTGGCGACCGCATCTTCGTATACTGTAATTGCAAACCCCTTATTATAAGCATCCACCGCCGTATGAAGCACGCAAATATCCGTACATACGCCGATCAGATGCACTTCCGTAATGCCGCGTTCCCGCAGCTTCAGTTCCAAGTCTGTTCCACAAAACGCGCTGTATCTTGTCTTATCCATCCAATAAATGCGGTCCTGGTTCTTCGCATACACCTCAGACAACCGCCCGTACAACGCACGGCCTTCCGTATCCCTCAGATTGTGGGGAGGAAACAGCTTCGTTTCCGGATGCCATTGGTCTTCCCGCTCGTGCAAGTCCACAGCCATCACAACAAAATCCCCTTGCTTCACAAAGGATTCGGTGATCCGGCAAATCGCCGGTTCAATTTCGATCGCTGGCTGGCCCACCGGAAGGTTACCGTCCACGAAATCCTTCGTATAATCGATGACGATCAGAGCTTTCATGATTTCACTCTCCCTTCACACATTCCATTTGCCGCAACTAATATTTCATTATGTAAAATATCTTAAGTGTAAATCGAAAGCCGCGGGGTGTAACCAGTAAATCGGTACAATTGAGCCGGCCGTTGCGAATATTGGTTAGACAACATCGGCTTGCCATTCTCGTCACGCACTTCTTCCAGTATCCCCTGACGACTGCGCGTCGATGTAATTTTGCGGATAAAATTCAGCTCTTCAAAGTCTGGAACGACCGTTTGAATCACCTGATACAATTCGCCGAGAGTGAAATGCGGCGGCAAAAATTGCTTCGCAATTGTCGTATGCAGCATCTGCTGCTGAATCCGTTTATAAGCGTCTTGCAAAATCTCGCGGTGGTCGAAAGCGAGCTGCAGATCCTCTAAGGCTTCTCGAACGGTAAACAGACCAACCTCTTGGGCATCATCTGCTGATTGCCGTTTCTCCAGCACCCATTCCTCTACTAACGCGAAAAAAGCGTGGGAGATAATCCAGCCGCGCGGGTCCCGCCCCGGCTTGCTGTAGACCCCCAAATATTCAAGATGTGAGCCGTCGACACCGGTTTCTTCCTTCAGCTCGCGACGCGCGGTTTCGTACAGCGATTCATCCTCCTGCGAGAAACCGCCCGGCAACGCCCAGGCCCCGGCGAACGGCCAGCTCCGCCGACGGATCAGCATGACCTTCAGATCGAAGCGCGGCAGCGATTTGGTCGATGCTTTTCGTTCCTGCCTCGTCAACGTAAACATGACGATGTCGGCCGGGATTCCGTCCGGCGTGCGATATTTTTTAACCTCATTAACTACCTGCTTTTGTTCTTCGTTCATCACGTATCACCACATCGTCTAGGATAACGCCGGCCGATTGAAGTCCGGCACTTACGAATTCAAGCGATCTAACCCGAAAGACGGTCCCCTGCTCACTTCGGCAAGCGGAACGTTGCCGTCGATATGCATCCGAGGGTTCCTTCTTCGTTACGAACCTCGGAGCGGAGCGTCATCGTCCGATGGGTCTCATGGATTGGCATCGCCGACACCACCAGTTCCCCTGTTCGCATGGGGCTGAGAAAATTGACATTCAAATGGGTGGTTACCCCAAGCTTCCCTTTAATCGTTGCTACCAGCGTGCCCATCGCTTGATCCATCATGGACGACAGCACGCCCCCATGGACGATGCCCATGGAATTGAGGTGGGAAGCCCCCGCTGTAAGTCCCAACTTTACCAGGGATTTGTCGGCAGAAATGAGGCGCAGTCCCAGCAGACCCCAGAACGATTGCTCATCCCGCCGCAGCACTTCTTCGCTCCAATCATCCATCTCGGTGTCCCCCCTATCCTTGCTTCTCTTTATATTATAGTATTCCGATGCGACGTTGCTTCAATCATTACAGACAAGATGAAAAAAAGCGGAGGGGTTGCCTCCGCACCAACTGCCTCGTATTACTCTCCGTATCCGGATGAAACAGCCGGCTCGCTGCCCGACTCGACGTTCACTTTGCTGGCTACCGTATCGCGGATGACAGAAACGACGAGCTGGAGCAGATAATTGATATCGCTTTGGCTCTGCTGGAACTCCGTAACGAGCGGAATCTGATCGAGTTCGTCCTGCAGCTCCTCGATTTCACGTTCGATCTTCTGCACCATAGCTTGGTTCTGGAACGTTTCAAATGCGACGATTTCCTTCTGTTTCTTCTTAATGGCACTGATCAGTGTCTGTACACGCTCATGCTTCTGGATCAGCTTCTCCGCCTTCTGAAATTGCTGAACCTCTTCACTGGTACCGATCAGTTCAGCCAGCTCTTTGGCCTTCTTCATAATATCCTCGCGGATGACCAGGTCCCGCGAATCATACTTCGGAATTCCGCAATCGGTTTGATCTTTGTGCTGTTCCACTGTCAATAACCTCCCCTGCATTACGCCAATTTGGCGGTTTGCTCTACGAGCTTGCCTTTGATGTACCAAGTCATCGGATCGGTAATCTCCACCTGGACAAACGTTCCGATCAATTCCGTTCCGCCCTCAAAATGGACAAGCTTGTTGGTGCGTGTACGTCCGGATAACATATGGGCGTTGTTCTTACTTTCGCCTTCGACCAGCACTTCAACGATCT
The DNA here is from genome assembly GCF_000518465.1 of Paenibacillus sp. J14. Lineage (NCBI taxonomy): Bacteria > Bacillati > Bacillota > Bacilli > Caryophanales > Paenibacillaceae > Paenibacillus > Paenibacillus sp. J14. The sequence goes on from NZ_JADQ01000030.1 coordinate 11,501, forward strand.
GTCCACGCAGCGCTTCGTTACTGTTGCGGCTAAATTCGTTGAGGGTATCGTTTAACTTCATAAGCCGCGCTTTCTTCACTTCCATCGGGACAGTATCTTCCATCACGGCAGCCGGCGTACCTTCCCGCGGCGAGTAGATAAAGGTATACGCCGAATCGTACCCCACCTCGCGCACGAGGGATAAAGTTTCCTCAAACTGTTCCTCAGTTTCACCCGGGAATCCAACGATAATGTCCGTGGTGAGGACAACGTTTGGGATTTTCGCCTTGATTTTGCGCACCAATTCAAGGTAATGCTCGCGCGTATACTTGCGGCTCATCTTCTTCAACACTGCGCTGCTGCCCGATTGAACCGGCAGATGAATGTGCTCCACCAAGTTTCCGCCTTTGGCCAGAACATCGATCAGCGCATCGTCAAAATCGCGTGGATGCGAGGTCGTAAACCGAACGCGCGGAATATCGATTTGACGGATATCGTCCATTAGATTCGCGAACGTATAGTTGATGTCTGTAAAATCCTTGCCGTAGGCATTGACGTTTTGGCCCAGCAGCGTAATCTCTTTATAGCCTTGACGCGCCAGCTCACGCACTTCGGCAATGACGTCCTCTGGACGGCGGCTGCGTTCCTTGCCTCGTGTAAACGGCACGATGCAATACGTACAGAACTTGTCGCACCCGTACATGATGTTCACCCATGCCCGCATGCCTTCGCGCTTCTTCGGCAGGTTCTCGATGATGTCGCCTTCCTTGGACCAGACCTCAACCACCATCTCTTTGCTGAACAAAGCTTCTTGAATGAGATATGGCAAACGGTGAATGTTGTGCGTCCCGAAGATCATATCCACAAAACTGTGCTTCTGCAGGATCCGCTTCACGACACCTTCCTCCTGCGACATACAGCCGCAAACGCCCAGCAGCAGATCCGGCTTCTCCGTCTTGAGACTCTTCAGGTGACCCAGCTCACCAAACACCTTATCCTCTGCGTTCTCCCGAATCGCGCAAGTATTCAGCAAGATAATGTCCGCCACTTTGCGGTCCTCGGTCGCACGGTAGCCCATCTGCTCCAGCAAACCTTTGATCGTTTCGGTGTCATGCTCGTTCATCTGGCAGCCAAACGTATAGACGATATAATGCTTGCCAACGCCAATCCCCTTCAGTTCTTCGGGAACGGCATTTTCATACAGCACCTTCACGTCTTCTTTCCCGCGTTGTTTCTCTTTGCGTTGGTTCGGCTCGGACAAAATTTGAATATCCCGGCCACGGATTCGGATTTTCTTCCCTCGCTCATCCTCCGAAATGACCCGGGCGTCCGAGAAGTCAAAGTATTTGGCGTAATCTTTCGTTTCCTTAGCCATGTGCCCGTTCACTCCTTTACCTGATCTATCTTCGTTCCATATGGGCATCGTTATCATTCATAAAAATGCATTACACTAAATTATAACATGGCCAGGCTTCGATATCCAGATAAACGCCGTATACGTGGAAACGCAAATAGACCCGTTCGAATGAACGGGTCCTTTCTAAATCATAGTTAGAATCCCTTGTATTGAGGTTCTTCGCTTTCCAGCTGCGCTACGCGGCTTTCCACTTGCGTTACGATTTGCTGCGTTTGTTGCGCGCATTGCGTAAACAGATCCTTCGCTTGCTGGTTTTGCGTGCTTAACGCGAATTGTTCCAGGCTCGCTTGCGCGCTTTTTAACGAAGCTAAGGCCGTTTTGACTTGAGATGCTACGGTCACAATTTCACCACCTTTGTTTTGGCATGTTGTTTATGAACAATGCATAATTTCACCTGCTCGAAATTGATTCATACGCCCTGTTCCCTTCCACATATTACCTTAGTAAATTTGCGTACCCCCGCGCATAATTGGGATATCTCGCCTTGGATTGTCTACGAAAGGAGTATTCCCCATGCCAATGTGGTTGGAAGTTATCGTCCGAACGTTGGTGGCCGTCGTCGTGTTATTTGTGATCACCCGGCTGCTCGGAAAGAGGCAAATTTCACAGCTTTCCTTCTTTGAATACATCACCGGGATTACGATTGGGAGTATTACCGCCTACATCTCCCTGGATATTAACACAGATTGGTATCTCGGCATCATTGCCGTAACCGTCTGGTTTCTCGTATCGCTGGGAATCGAGTTTTTACAGCTCAAAAGCAAGAAAGCCCGGGATATGATTGACAGCAGCAGCACCGTGCTGATCAAGGATGGCAAGATTCTTGAAGAGAATCTGAAGAAGGAAAAGCTGACCAACGAAGAGCTCATGGAGCAGCTGCGGAAGAAGAGCATCTTCAAAGTGGCCGAAGTTGAGTTTGCGGTCATGGAGCCCGATGGACAAATCAATGCGATGCTGAAAAGCGAATATCAGCCAATTACGCCGGCTCACTTGGGGATCAAGGTTGCCCCTCAGCCGGAGCCTCAAACCGTCATCATCGACGGAAATATTATGGACGAGCCGCTTGCTACACTGGGTCTCAACCGGAAGTGGCTGAATACCGAGCTTGAGAAGCTGGGCGTATCCCTGGATAACGTCAATTTAGGGCAGGTTGATGCGTACGGCCAGCTTTATGTCGATTTGTACGACGACCAGATCACCGTGCCGCAGCCTCAAGAAAAACCCGTTTTGCTGGCCCAGTTGAAGAAGTGCGAAGCCGATCTGGAGATGTTCGCTCTCTCGACGGATGAGGAAGAAGCCAAGAAACTGTACGGCGATTGTTCGGTGAAGCTGCAGAAGGTCATCGATCAAGTCAAACCGTTATTAATCCAATAGGAGGATGGGAGCATGGCCAAGAAAAAAAATAAGCAATTGACTCCTACACAGCAACAGTATCAACGGCTGGCACATGCCCATGAGCCAAAGCGCCCGGTAGCTGTCAATTGTCTGAGAGCCTTTTTGGTCGGCGGATTGATATGCCTGATTGGAGAATGTATCCGACAGGCCTTTATCCATTTTGCCCATATGGGCGAAAGAGAAGCCGCTAACCCGACCGTCGCTATTCTTGTCATCTTGTCCGTGCTGCTCACGAGCTTTGGTGTCTATGACAAAATCGCTCAGTGGGCCGGAGCAGGTACCGCTGTTCCTGTCACGGGCTTTGCCAACTCGATGGCATCGACGGCGATTGAGCATCGCCCGGAAGGTCTGGTGCTGGGCGTAGCTGCAGGCATGTTTCAATTAGCCGGTTCCGTCATCGTGTTTGGTACGGTGGCTGCTTTTATCATCGGGGTGATTTACGCGGTGTTTATCCCAGGGTATGCCGGAGGTGGGCACTGAAATGCTGAAAGGCCATCAAAGCTGGGTATTTGAAAATAAACCTAAGATCATTAGCAGCGCTACTGTGGTGGGGCCATTTGAAGGCCAAGGGCCGCTCGCTGAAGATTTTGATGTGATCCATGCCGACCTCTATATCGGTCAAGACAGCTGGGAGAAAGCCGAAAAGACACTGCTCGAAGAATCAGCGCAGTTAGCGATCAGGCATGCCGGGTTAACGAAGGAACAGATTCAATTCTACTTCGGCGGCGATCTGATGAATCAGATCATCAGCAACAGCTTCGCCGCACGGACGTTAAGCATTCCGTATATCGGCATGTTTGGCGCTTGCTCAACCTCGATGCAGACGCTGGCGATGGCCGCCTATGTCGTCAATTCCGGAGGCGCGAAATATGCCGTAGCTGGAACGTGCAGTCATAACGCCAGTGTGGAGAAGCAATTCCGCTACCCGACCGAATACGGGTCGCAGAAGCCGCCCACCGCGCAGTTCACGGTCACTGGCTCGGGCTCCGTCGTTTTATCCCCTGAAGGAGAGGGGCCTTCGGTAACGTCAGCTACGATGGGCAAAGTCATCGACATGGGCATCACCGACCCATTTAATATGGGCGCTGCAATGGCACCGGCTGCTGTCGATACGATCCAGGCTCACTTCCGCGACCTAGAGATCGAGCCATCTTACTATGACCTGATCGTCACTGGGGACTTGTCCAAAGTCGGCTATGCCATCGCGAACGATCTGTTCGTCCGGCACAACTTCCCCATCAAGCAGACGACCTATATGGATTGCGGGATGATGATTTACGACTACGAGAACCAACAAGTCCAAGCCGGCGCCAGCGGCTGCGCCTGCTCCGCCGTCGTCACTTACGGCCATCTGCTGAACCGGATGAAACGCGGGGAATTAAAACGAATCCTCGTCGTGGCCACCGGGGCGTTGCTCTCTCCGCTCTCCTACCAGCAAGGCGAGAGCATCCCCTGCATCGCCCACGCGGTGTCCATCGAAGCTTAAGCTGTTCACACCAAAAAGGGCTTGCCCCACGGCATTTACAGCCGCTGGGCAAGCCCTTTGCTTTTTTTTCAAGTGTAACCGATTAGTCGATGATTTCTGCCGTGTCTCCTGTTTTCGCACCGGCAGCGTTCGCTTCGTCCGTATCGATATGCATATCGAGGGCAAAGTTGTCAGATACGCGCGCAATGACGTTCTCCAACACCAAACCACGTTCTCCGCTCAAACGAACTTTCAGCAGTTGCTTGTCTTTAATGCCCCATTTCTCAGCATCGGAAGTATGGAAGTGAATATGGCGAGCAGCGACGATCACGCCTTGCTCCAAGTCGATTTCGCCGGCAGGGCCTTTCACCTTGATGCCAGGCGTGCCTTCAATGTTGCCCGATTCGCGCACCGGAGCTTTAACCCCAAGCGCAAAGGAATCCGTACGGGAAATTTCCAGTTGGGACGCCGGACGGGCTGGACCCAAAATGCGAACTTTATCGAACTGTCCTTTTGGTCCGATGACTGCCACTTGTTCGTTCGCAGCAAATTGTCCCGGTTGGGACAGCGGTTTGAATTCCGTTAATTGATAGCCTTGTCCAAACAAAATTTCAATGTGCTCCTGCGTCAAATGGATATGACGCGCGGATACGCCGACAGGTACAGTTTTGCTCATGTCTACAAACACTCCTCGTATATTCTCTATATCGATGACGATTCACATCGCTACTCATTATACACCTAATGGCGAAAAAAAGGAAAAGGCGTCCACCAGAAATGGACACCTTTCACCTGATTATTTGAATTCTGCAACAAGATTGTCAAACTCGCTTTCAGAAAGTGCCAGCGATTGATGGACCAGCGGCTCTTTCTTAAAGCCGTGAACCAGATCTTCGTAGCATTTCTTCTCTTTGTTCTGATAGATCAATCCGGTGATCATGCCGTTTGTCTCCATCAGCTTCGCCATGGCCATCGCCCGGTTGCTTGGATCATAATCTGGAACGGTCTCGAGATTGATGATGTTCTCTTTGAACCAATCGTACGTATTTACCTTGTTAAAGGTGACGCACGGGCTAAACACGTTGATCAAGGAGAAGCCTTCATGCTGGATGCCTTGCTCGATCAAAGAAGTCAGCTGCTTCAGATCGCTGGAGAACGATTGAGCCACGAAGGTGGCACCGGACGCCAGAGCGATTTCGAGCGGAGACAAAGTCGATTCTACCGAGCCTTCCGGCGTACTCTTCGTCTTAAAGCCTTCACCGCTGCGCGGGGAGGTTTGCCCTTTGGTCAACCCGTAAATTTGGTTGTCCATGACAATGTAAGTGATGTTGATGTTTCGGCGAATGGCATGTACCGTGTGTCCCATCCCGATTGCAAAGCCGTCGCCGTCGCCGCCTGAAGCGATGACGGTCAGGTCGCGGTTGGCCAGCTTCACGCCTTGGGCGATTGGCAGCGCACGGCCGTGAATCCCGTGCAATCCGTAAGCGTTGATATATCCGGAGATCCGACCGGAGCAACCAATCCCGGAAATCACAGCGAGTTGCTCAGGTTCAAGCCCTACATTCGCTGCAGCGCGTTGGATTGCGGCTTGAATGGAGAAATCGCCGCATCCCGGACACCAGTTAGGTTTAACGTTGTTACGGAAATCTTTAAACGTTGCCATTTTTCACCAACTCCTCCTGCGCTTTCTTCCCGGCTGCCTTCTTGCACTCTTCGTAGACTTCCGAAGGAAGGAACGGATTGCCGTTATATTTCAGGACATTCACGATTTTGTCGTGGTAACCTACGTTTTGTTTAATCAGGTTAGCCAATTGGCCCGTTGCGTTGTTCTCCAGAACAACGACTTTCTTCGCCTTCTCGATTTGCGGCAACACTTGCTCCGTTGGGAACGGATGCAGCAAGCGCACCGTCATGTGGTTCGTCTTCAAGCCGTCCTCCGACAGGCGGATGCGAGCTTGATCAATCGTGCCACCCGTAGAGCCCATGCCGATGATCAGCAGATCTGGTTCAGCATGCGGGGCTTGAAGGTGAATCGGATTCGTGACCTCCAGATTGGCCAGCTTCCGCAACCGCTTATCCATCATTTTCTTCCGGTTCACCGGACTTTCCGACGGACGACCGGATTCATCGTGTTCCACCCCAGTCACATGGTGAATGCCGTTCTTCTCACCTGGCAGCACCCGCGGGGAGATCCCGTTTTCCGTAAAGGCGTAGCGGTTGAACATGCTTGAATCTTCACGATCTGGAATATCCTTCACCAGGTAACCGCGATCGATCATAACTTTGTTGAAATCGAGCATTTCGCAGGACTGCTTCCCGAGGGATAATTGCAGGTCCGTCGCCACGATAACAGGCACCTGATATTTGTCAGCCAGGTTGAACGCCTCTACCGTATCGTAGAAGCACTCTTCAATCGAACTAGGCGCAATCACGATCTTCGGAATTTCCCCATGCGTACCGTAGATGAGCGCGTTGATATCACTTTGCTCCTGCTTCGTCGGCAGGCCTGTACTTGGACCGCCGCGTTGTGTATCAATGATTACGACTGGCGTTTCGGTCATGCCAGCCAGTCCGATCGCTTCCATCATGAGGGACAAGCCAGGTCCCGCCGATGCAGTCATCGTACGAACACCTGCATAACTCGAACCAATCGCCATCGTAATCGCTGCGATCTCATCTTCGGTCTGAATCACTGTACCGCCAAATTTCGGCAATTTTTTGATTAAATATTCCATAATTTCAGAAGCAGGGGTAATCGGGTAAGCACTCATGATCCGGCAACCTGCCGCAACAGCCCCAAGGCCAATCGCTTCGTTGCCGATCATAAACAGCTTCTGCTTGCCATCCGCCGGCTCGAGTTTGAACTCTTCCAGAGGTCCTCCAGCAAGCTCAAGTACGAAATCCGCACCCCGTTTCACTGCTTCGATATTTTTCTCAACTATCGCAGGTCCTTTGCGGCCGAACTCTTCTTCCACCGCTTTGTTAAAGACTTCAAGCGGAAGACCGAGCAGCGCCCATGAGGCACCGGAAGCAACCATGTTCTTCATCAGCGAAGTTCCAAGCTCCTCGGCAATGCTCGTAATCGGCACCGGGAACAAACGGGCATCCACGCCCTCCGGTACGGTCGGGTTAAACTTAGCGTCCGCTACAATAACCCCGCCGCTGCGCAATTCATGTGCATTCAAATCGATACTTTCTTGGTCAAAAGCGACTAAAATGTCCAAGTCGTCGGAAATCGCACGAATTGGCTTGGTACTGATCCGGATTTTGTTATTCGTATGACCGCCTTTGATACGGGAGGAGAAATGCCGATACCCGTACAAATAATATCCCAGCCGGTTCAAAGCCGTCGAAAAAATCCGGTCTGTACTTTCAACGCCCTCTCCCTGCTGTCCACCGATCTTCCAAGACAATTGACTAATCAAGATCGCCCACCCCTTTAATCGTATCGCAATGGAAAAATAGAGATAATAATAAAAGTGTAGAATGTTAACGTGCAAGAGGTCACATTCCGGCCAACTGTTTGTGAACATTCTGTTTCAGAGTCATGTCAATTTTATGTCTACACTTGGCAAAAAGCAAGCGTTTTCTAGCCTTTTTTCATATAGTAGTTTTCGATCAATTCGTTCTCACAATTGGATGAATTAAAGCGCTTACTTGTGAGAAGGCAACCAAGCGCGCAGGAATGCGGCTGCATTGTCGTACAACCATCCGCGAACAAGCTCTTCCGGGTAATATTTCAGCAAAGTCTCCTGCCAATTTGCGTACTGACCCGTATGCCGGAAATCGGTCAAATGGGTGTCGATCCCGTCAAAGTCGGATCCGAACATCAGGTGCTTCGCTCCGCCCAATGAACAGATCCGTTCGATATGCGGCAGCAAATCTTTGGTGGTTGCATGTTTCCCCTCTTTGACGAACCAAGGCACAAAGGTCACTCCAATTCGCCCGCCGAGCTTAATAATCGCCTGGATCTGGTCGTCACGGAGGTTTCGTGGATGGGGGCAAATCTGATAGGCGTTAGAATGGGAAGCGATAAACGGCTTGCCCGCGGCCTCCGCCAGCTCTTGAAGCTCCCAAAATCCTTTGACCGACAAATGCGAGACATCCAAAATGATGCCGAGTTCATGGCACAACTTCACCAGCTCTAACCCAGCCGGAGTAAACCCGCCGTTTCTCGGCTCCATCACCCCGTCCGCAGCCCAGTTGGCATAGTTCCATGTCAACCCGAGTAACCGCACACCCTTCTCATAACATACACGGACATATTGCAGGTTTCCCTCAAGCCCGTCCGCTCCTTCCAGCGACAATAGCCCACCAATCCCCCCTCCTTGCTCCAGGGTATTCAAGTCTTCAGCAGTTTGTACAGGGAGCATACCCAGCGGGAGAACCCGTTCACGAAACAAATCGATCTGTTCAAGAATATGTTCCATTTTCGCTGGCCCTAACTCACTGGACAGAAATATGGCGAACGTCTGCAGCTTCACTCCGCCTTCCTCCAATCGGCGAAGATTGACGTCCAACCGGCGGTCATGGGCAAAATCCAGCTTCGGGTCTAACTGCAATTTACTCAAAGCATCACAATGAAAATCGATAATGGGCAGGTTCATAATAATCCTCCTCGTTACGAACATTTTAGCTCAAAACAAACAAAAAAGCCTGTCTACGAAACGTAAACAGGCATCATTCTATCCAAAACTTATCTCGGTTCTACGATCAGTTTAATCGCGGTCCGATCCTCACCATCGATGACGATGTCGGTAAAAGCAGGAATGCAAATCAAGTCCACACCGCTTGGCGCGACGAATCCCCGGGCGATCGCAACGGCTTTGATGGCTTGGTTAAGAGCACCCGCCCCAATGGCCTGAAGTTCAGCAGCGCCACGTTCTCTTAGGACGCCAGCCAACGCACCGGCAACGGAGTTGGGGTTGGATTTTGCTGAAACCTTTAATACTTCCATGGTTAGTACCTCCCTGGGAATATTCGTTGGATTCCACTACTTAGAAGATATTCGTGAGAATCTGGGATATTCCTTCTTTTTCCCCGAGGAGAAAGTTTCGAGAGGCCTTGATTTATCGGACTTCTTGGCGATGAACTAGTCCATAATCCACTCGTCTTCCAGCAAACGAATTTTTTGAATCTTCTGGGCTTTGCCCGTAGATTCATCTATATCGACAATGACCGCGTGGAAATGCCATTTCCCTTCGCAGACTTGGAACCGAACCGGAAGCTGTGTGGTGAACTTGCGCAGCACGGCCGTCCGTTCCATGCCCAGGATGCCTTCACGTGAGCCAACCATACCGGCATCGGTCAAATAAGCCGTCCCTTGCGGCAGGATCGTGTCGTCATTACTTTGCACATGAGTGTGCGTCCCCACAACGATCGAAGCGCGACCGTCAAGATACCAACCCATGGCGATTTTTTCCGAAGTGGCCTCGGCATGGAAGTCGACCAGAATACACTTGTGCTTCTTGGATAGTTGACCGATGATTTCATCCGCAACCCGGAACGGGTCATCAAGCGGCGGCAAAAAAGTGCGGCCCATCAAATTGACCACGGCCAGCTCTTTCCCATTTGCCTTAATCACAGTGTACCCTAATCCGGGCGTACCCGGCGGGTAGTTAGCCGGCCGGACCATTCGCGGCTCTTGATCGATGAAGTCGAAGATTTCTTTATTGTCCCACGTGTGGTTCCCCATCGTTAAGCCGTGAATGCCTTGATCGAAAAACTCTTTGGCGATGTTGGCGTTAATGCCCCGGCCTGCCGCAGCGTTTTCGCCGTTCGCAATGATGATATGCGGGTTATATTTCGATTTTAAATGAGGCAGCGTGGCCTTTAGCGCTTTGCGCCCCGTATTTCCGACGATATCTCCGATAAACAGAACTTTAATGCTGGTTCCCTCCTCTGACTACTACCCCTTGCAGCATGTGAGCTCAAGGCATATCCAAGCAATGAAAAAGCGGCCCCCGAGGGGCCACTTTTCAGCATAACCTTTACTTGGCGTATTCAACCGCCCGCGTTTCGCGGATGACGGTTACTTTGATATGACCTGGATAATCCAGTTCATTTTCAATCGTCTTCGTAATGTCACGCGCCAAGCGGAATGCTTCCGCGTCGTCAATCTTATCCGGCTGTACCATTACGCGAACCTCGCGGCCCGCCTGAATGGCAAACGATTTCTCGACGCCTTCAAACGATTCGGAAATTTCCTCAAGCTTCTCCAACCGACGAATGTAGGTTTCGAGCGTTTCCCGACGCGCTCCCGGTCTTGCTGCCGACAAAGCATCGGCTGCGCCAACCAACATGGCAATGACTGAGGTGGCTTCACAATCGCCGTGGTGAGAGGCAATGCTGTTGATAACCACCGGATGTTCTTTGTATTTCTTAGCCAATTCCACGCCGATTTCGACATGAGATCCTTCCACTTCATGATCAAGCGCTTTGCCGATATCGTGCAGCAAGCCTGCCCGTTTGGCAAGAGTGATGTCTTCGCCCAGCTCTCCAGCCATTAATCCGGCCAGATAAGCGACTTCCATCGAGTGTTTCAGGACGTTTTGGCCGTAGCTTGTCCGGAACTTGAGACGTCCCAAGATCTTGATCAAATCCGGGTGCAAAGCATGTACGCCCACTTCGAACGTAGCCTGCTCGCCATATTCGCGAATCCGTTCGTCCACTTCTCTCCGAGATTTCTCGACCATCTCTTCGATCCGGGCTGGATGTATCCGACCGTCCGCCACCAATTTCTCCAAGGCGGTCCGAGCAATTTCGCGGCGAATCGGGTCAAAGCCCGACAGAATCACCGCTTCCGGTGTATCGTCGATAATGAGATCGATCCCGGTCAATGTTTCGAGAGCACGAATATTCCGGCCTTCCCGACCGATAATCCGTCCTTTCATTTCTTCGTTTGGCAGTGTTACGACGGAAACAGTTGTTTCCGCCACATGATCAGCTGCGCAGCGTTGAATGGCCAGCGTAATGATCTCGCGGGATCTCTTATCCGCTTCTTCCTTCGCTTGCTGTTCAATATCTTTAATCATCTGCGCCGTTTCATGGCGAACTTCCTGCTCTACGTTGTTCAAAATGATCGTACGGGCATCTTCCATGGTAAGGTTGGAAATCCGTTCGAGTTCCTGAACCTGACTCTTATAAATCAAGTCGATTTGTTGCTGGGTTTCTTCGATCCGTTTCTCTTTGCTGACCACTTGCTCTTCTTTACGTTCAAGCGATTCTAATTTTTTATCCAGCGACTCTTCTTTTTGCAACAATCGTCTTTCTTGTCGTTGTATTTCATTCCGACGTTCACGAATGTCTTTATCAGCTTCGGCTCTGAGCTTGTGGACTTCGTCTTTGGCTTCCAGAACCGTTTCCTTTTTCAGTGCTTCCGCGTCCTTCCTAGCATTCTCTAGGATTTGGCTGGCCGCGTGCTCTGCACTGGAAATTTTAGCTTCGGCAAGAGACTTGCGAATAAAATACCCGATCACGAACCCAAAGAATAAAGCGGCTGCAACGAGAACGATCCAGATTACTGGGTGCATCTGTTCACCTCCCCGTTGTTTCCTCCAAGGCATTCCTTGGGATGTTTGCAGTTGTAGTTACTTTTCGTTTCTTAGGTTCATCATTCCATACAAAGAATTCATGACTTGCCCTTTCAGCTCAGCACTTCATGCTGCAAAAGCATGACTCCTCCGCAGTAGCCTAGCGGACGCACTTTGCCTGATTGGAGAACATAAATCCTATACCTTCAGACCCATAATTTTGGAAGGAAAAAAGGGGCCCTCAAGGTATGGACTCAAATTCATTTTATTATTTGTGAAAAGATATTGTCAAGCAAATGACAGGAGTTACCTCGCCCTGTTATTCTTCGTCCCATTCATCCATTCCATGCATTTCTTCGCGGTTGCCAAGTTCCCGCATAACCCGGGATACGACGCTTCCGCTATATCCGCGGCGCTGCAGGAACGCCCCGGTTTTACGTTTTCGGTCAAGCAATTCCCCTGTGGTTGAACGCCACTTCTTCATGCCCAGCTGTAAGGCACTCTCAAACTCGTCCTCTTCGCTGACCTCACCAAGCGCCTCCTCGATATACGCCTTGGAAATCCCCTTCTGGCGCAATTCATGCTTGACCCACAGTTTCCCCTTCCCGCGCAATTTCACGCGCTGAGAAGCCCATTCCTGTGCGTATGCAGCGTCATTAACGTAACCTTCTGATTGCAATCGGGTAAGCACATCTTGAATCGTCTCTTCGCCCCAGCCTTTCTCGCCTAGACGTTGTGCAATTTCATAGGTGGTTCGCGGCTTTAAGCTTAAATATTTCAACGCATCGGCATACCCCTGTTGGCGCTCGTCGGCTGCTACGATTTCCTCCAGTTCTTCTTTTGTAAATACCGCCCCTTTGATCATGCGGTATTTAATCATCACATCCTCGTGAACTTCCAGCGCATATGCCCCAAAAGAGATCCGATAACGATGCTTCGGCCGCTTCAGCATCAATACGGACGTAATCTCCAGCTCGGTGTCCTCGGGGAAAGCATCCAATCCGGCCGGAACTTCCTCTTCTGTCTTCTCTCGTTTTGAATCCCAGCCGATATCCCTCGGTCGCGGTTCCCAGAATGCCTCATCGGAGATATCTACGATTTCGTCCTCTCTTCGTTCACCAGAGTCAACTCCATCTCTTCTCCCCGCAACTTTCCTGCGCGATTGTCCCCATGTACTCACATCCTGTCCCTCCAGTCTGCACCTTAGGCGAATCTTTAACTTCCTTAACTACTGCAAAAGCGCCCTGACCCGGCATATTGCCGCGATCAGAGCGCTTGATGTTACAGCTTAACAAGCTTATTCTTCTGCAAACAACGCTTGCTCTTCCGCAAACTCCGCTTCCAGATCGCTGGCGGAAGCCGGAGCTACTGACGTTGTCAGATTGCTGGATTCGCGGATCTTCTGCTCAATTGCATTCGCAATCTCCGGATGCTCCTTCAAGAATTGCTTCGCGTTCTCACGGCCTTGTCCTAGACGTTCGCCGGCATACGAATACCAAGCACCGCTCTTATCCACGATATCCAGTTCCGTTCCGATATCGAGAATGCTGCCTTCCTTAGAAATACCTTCTCCGTACATAATGTCGATTTCAGCCTGTTTAAAAGGAGGCGCAACCTTGTTCTTTACAACCTTAATCCGTGTCCGGTTACCGACCATATCGTTACCCATCTTGATCGTCTCAACGCGGCGTACATCCAAACGAATCGTTGAATAGAATTTCAGCGCACGACCCCCTGGCGTTGTCTCCGGGTTCCCGAACATGACGCCAACTTTCTCACGCAGCTGGTTGATGAAGATCGCAATCGTCTTCGACTTGCTGATGGCCCCCGACAGCTTCCGCAGTGCTTGAGACATCAGGCGAGCTTGCAAGCCAACGTGCGAGTCCCCCATTTCGCCTTCGATTTCCGCTTTAGGCACCAATGCCGCAACGGAGTCGATAACGATAATGTCCACTGCACCGCTTCGCACGAGCGCTTCAGCGATCTCCAAGGCTTGTTCCCCTGTATCCGGCTGGGACAGCAGGAGTTCATCAATGTTGACACCCAGCTTGCTGGCATAGGAAGGATCCAGCGCATGCTCTGCGTCGATGAAGGCAGCTTGTCCACCGATCTTCTGAACTTCAGCGATCGCGTGCAGCGCTACCGTCGTTTTACCAGAAGACTCCGGCCCGTATACTTCAATAATCCGTCCGCGTGGAAGTCCACCTGTACCAAGGGCAATATCCAGAGCAATCGATCCGCTTGGAACGATCTCAACCTGCATGTGCGTCGATTCTCCAAGCTTCATAATCGAACCTTTACCGAATTGCTTTTCTATTTGGCGAAGCGCCATCTCCAGCGCTGCTTTACGATCTGACAATCAGCTCACATCCTTAAATGTTATATAAATCATTAATTACTTCTTAAAATTACTGAATTCAGTATACTTCGGCTCTGTCGTAACTGCTTTCGTATATCATTGTACCTTGTTTTGGAATGTTTGCCAAGCGTTTTTTCGAACATACATTCGCAAAATTTCTCCGCCTCACAAACTGAGGATTTCTCCCCTCCCTGTCTCCCGTTTGCCGTAAAGGAAGGCATGAATAGGGTCCAATACGTAAGAATCCGTAAACCGGACAGGACAGGTACGCTGTAACTGAGGTAATCTTTAGACGTGCTCTATACTCTATTGTGCGGTGATTTATCATATGACCTTGAGTACGGTTAGCTTGCACTACTTGCTTGCTGCGGGTAACTATGGATTTGTGCTCTGGGTGGTGTGGTGACACAGTACATATTGAGTTGGTTTGTATAGTAATATTTGGTGCGCCCATCTCAATGAAATTTCATATATAATTTCGTTGAAATCGGCTGAAATCGCGTATTATGCTCGATTTTTCATCTATATTTGCTCATTTCAACTCCATCGTACCGGATTATAATCGATTTTTCATACAGATCATGTAGATTTGGCCTCATGAAGCACAATTATATAAAATTTTCGAATAGATTCCCTGTTCCCACCAATCCGACGCACCATAACTAAACTAGCAAAGCGACAATCAACTCAACCGGTTCATACTCCCCTATTTCCAATGCCCCCTTCCAACGTTACTCTCCCAACAAAAAAAGAACCGCAGCACAACTCAATCCGTTTGCTACGGTTCTTCCGTATCTTGATTATATGTCATATTCTTCCAAAACACAAGAGTTGCAAAGCAACGAACGAACATTGGAACATTGAGCCCGCTCGTATTGCAAAGCACTCCTGCCCTTCCCCTGATTGATCGGGATAATGCGTAAAAATAAGCCACTATACACTAAGCTGCTGTACAGTGAAAAGCCCACCTTATCTTCCCTGCAAGACCCGCCACAATTGGTAGAACAGCGACTTCACAGCGCGCAGTCGAATGATCTCACGGTTGCCCTTGAGGTTCAGTTCGAAGACGGCAGTATCCGCACCCTCGCGCGCAATCGCAACATACACGAGCCCCACAGGCTTGCGCTCAGAATGAGCAGGCCCTGCCACGCCGGTGATCGACAGCCCAATGTCGGTGCCTACAGTCAGGCGCACCTGCTCCGCCAGGAACTTGGCCGTTTCCGAGCTGACTGCGCCTGGCGCATTTTCACCTTCAAGCAGGTCATGCGGCACGTTGAGCAACTTCTCCTTCATCGCATTGGAGTAGCATACGATCCCGCCCGTAAACACGGCTGAACTGCCGGGCAATGCGGTGAACATCTCCATGAGTAGGCCGCCGGTGCAGCTTTCGGCTGCGCTCAACGTAAGACCGCGCGAAGCCATTAAATCGAGGATCGTCTTCTCGATAGGCTCATCCACGTTCGCGTACAAATGCTCCGGCAGCCGCGAGGCAATCTCACGCTCCATGGCATCCAGCTTCACCGCCGCTTCCTGCTCGTTTGCCGCTTTAGTGGAGATGCGAATCGTAACTTCGCCTTCCTTCGCATAGGGCGCCACCGTAGGATCACTTTGCGCCTGAATCAGGTCGAGCAGTTTGGTCTCCAAGGCAGACTCGCCAACCCCCGCAAACTTCAGCATTCGCGAAAAAATCGGCATCTCGCTGGTCAGCACATGCTTCAAAATCCAAGGCTTCGCCTGATGCTCGAACATCGGCTTCATTTCCTTTGGCGGACCAGGCAATACGATATAGAACTTGCCGTTCAACGCAATCGCATTGCCCACCGCCAGACCAGTTTCATTCGGAAGCGGCGTGCCCCCTTCAATGGCGAGCGCCTGACGGCGATTGTTCTCCGTCATTGGGACACCGCGGTCTTGGAAGAATCGCTCGATATTCGCCATCGCTTCCGGGTCGATGTATAGCGTCCGACCGAGTACCTCAGCCAGCGCCTCCTTCGTAAGATCGTCCTGGGTTGGACCCAGCCCGCCGGTTAGGATCAGCACATCCGCCCGCCCCGATGCCGTCTTTACCGCCTCGGCCAGTCGATTCATATTATCGCCAACCACCGTTTGGAAATAAACATCGAGCCCAAGCGCGGCTAACTCCTGAGACAAGTACTGTGCATTTGTATTGACGATTTGACCAAGCAGCAGCTCCGTCCCTACCGCAATAATTTCCGCTTTCATTTTCGCATGCCTCCTTCAGTGTTCTGCCTTAACTCCCAAAATCCATTTATACTTTGGAAAAAGAAAGCACGCTCTTATTCTTCACGAAATAATCAATCCCTGAATACAACGTGATGATTGCCGCCAGCCAAATCGCGATATCATCAAACGGGATCGATAACCATTCAAACGGAAAATTGTTCAATAGCAACGCCGAAATCGCGATGATCTGCGTGATGGTCTTCGCCTTGCCCCACTTGCTGGCCGCAATGACGGAGCCTTCCAGAAGCGCAACTTCGCGCAAGCCGGTCACCGCAAACTCACGGGCGATAATGATAACTGCAATCCAGGCATCGCATTTGCCCAAGGCCACAAGACCAATCAGCACCGTTCCTACCAACAGCTTATCTGCAAGCGGATCAAGCAGTTTACCTAAATTGGTGACCAGATTATATTTACGAGCGATGTAACCATCAATTCCGTCCGTGCTGGCAGCGATAATAAACAGCACTGCCGCTATCAGTTGGTTTACCGGCAACGAGTACTCGCCAAGCGTCAGCTCATAGGCGAGCCATCCGGCATCCAACAGCAAGAAGACCAGCATCACCGGAATCATGAAAATACGAGCTAATGTGATACGGTTGGGCAAATTCACAGGACAGCCTCCCCGGACAAATCATAATCAAAAGCATGCGTAATTCGCACTTTGGTCAGTTCTCCTAGCCCGACCGGGCAATTCGTGACGTAAACTTCGCCATCGATTTCCGGAGCGTCATATTGCGAGCGGCCGACGTAAACGTCGCTACGCCCGTCATAACGTTCGATCAGCACGTCCAGAACCTGACCGATGTACTTACTGCTGTTGGCGTTTGCAACCTCCCGCTGAATCTCCATCAGCGTATTCGCCCGCCATTCTTTGACCTCTTCATCCACTTGATCCGGCAAACGTGATGCCGGCGTATCCTCTTCCTTGGAATAGGTAAATACACCAAGGCGGTCGAACTTGATCTCGCGCACAAACTCACATAACCGCTCAAAATCTTCATCCGTTTCCCCTGGAAACCCAACGATCAAAGACGTACGTAAAGAAACGTTCGGTATCCGCGCACGAATCTTTGCAACCAGCTCGCGGATGTCGCGATTCCGGCCAGGCCGACGCATCCGTTTCAAGATGGAGTCTTCGCTGTGTTGTAGCGGCATATCCACGTATTTGCAGATTTTCGGATTGGTCGCCATCATCTCAATCAGCTCGTCCGTAAAGAAGCCGGGATAAGCATAATGCAACCGCACCCACTCCACGCCTTCCACCTGAGTGACGCGATCCATCAGCTCTGCCAACTTAAACTCGCCATACAAGTCGGTACCGTAATTGGTAGAATCCTGCGCAATCAGGCTGATTTCCTTAACGCCCTGGGCCGCCATGCTGCGGACTTCCTCCAAAATCGATTCCATGGAACGGCTGCGGAACTTCCCGCGCATGATCGGAATGCTGCAGAACGTACAGTTGTTATCGCAGCCCTCAGCGATCTTCACGTAGGTCGTGTAGCGGGCTGTAGACAGCTTGCGCGGCAACGCTTGTTCATAATTAAAGACAGGGTTGCCGACCAGCGCCGGCTTCTTGCCTTTCAGCGCTTCGTCAACGATCCGATTGATTTGGTGAAAATCTCCCGTCCCCACAATACCGTCGATCTCCGGCATTTCCTCCATTAAAGCCTGCTTATATCGCTGCGTCAAACACCCGGAAACGATCAGTGCTTTCAATCTTCCGCTTTCCTTCAAATCGGCCAGCTCAAGAATCGTATTTACCGATTCTTCCTTCGCCGCATCGATAAATCCGCAGGTGTTGACGATAATGACGGTTGCATCCTCGCGATTATCCACCAAGGAATAGCCGCGCTGCTCAATTAGACCCGACATGATTTCCGAGTCCACCAAATTTTTCTCGCAGCCCAATGTCACGATTTTTACCTTTTCTGTCATGAACCATTTCCCCCATCGTTGAAAGCCAAAATTCCCGTCAAACTTAAGGATTAAACAACCTCTACAAGTATAATATTCCGGGACCAATGCTGTCAAAAATATGAAAAGGGCCTGCCGCAGCTAGATATTCCCTGCAGGAGACCCTTGTGCACTATTTAAAATTGGTGAACTGCAAATCCACCGACAAGTCGGCTTTACGCAGCATCTGAATAATCTCTTGTAAATCGTCACGGCTCTTGCCTGTTACGCGAATTTGATCACCTTGAATTTGGCTTTTGACCTTCAACTTGGAATCGCGAATCAGCACATTAATTTTCTTGGCATTTTCCTGGTCGATCCCTTGCTTCAATTTAATTCGCTGACGCACGGTGCCCATGGAAGCCGGTTCCACTTTGCCGTAATCCAAGTTCTTGATCGGCAACCCGCGCTTAATCATTTTCGATTGCAGGATGTCGATGACCGCTCCCAGCTTGTATTCATCGTCAGAAACGATAACCAGTTCGTCTTTCTCCAGCTTCAGCTCGCTCTTGCTACCTTTGAAATCGAAGCGGTTTGCAATTTCCCGTTCCGTTTGGTCGATTGCGTTGGTCAATTCCTGCATGTCCATTTTTGAAACGATGTCGAAAGAATTTTCCGAAGCCATAAGTCACATTCCTTTCTCGGTTTCCAATCTTTACATAATTAAATTATATGTAAAAAAAATCGCAAAGTCGAGCCATTCGTCGCCGCCATTACCATACTGCCGAATAAAGCCAAAAAAGCGCTGCTTGACCTGATGGTCCTCACCGCGCTTTTGATTAAGCGAATAAGCGATCAGCTTGTGGCCAGCCTCGCTTATTCGTTGCCTTCTGTGGTTGAATTGTCTCTACCCATACCGGCGTCTTCCGTTCCGGTATCCCCTGTGGTACCGCCGCCTGTTCCGTCATCAAGGTTCAATAGGAACTTGGACGTCGTCTTTCCATCCTCAATTGTTTGTCCGGCGACCGTGATCACGGTTTGAGAGGAATTACCCGATTTGACGAATAACCCTTCCGGTCCGATATCATAGGTTAATACGTCGCCTTCTTTAGTGTTGTCATAAAACAACTTCTCACCCTTAGAGTTGCCTTTGCGTACTTCAACCCAACTTTTTCCGCTAGCTGTAATCACGACTTGCACAGGCCCCGTCCCAGGGTTTTGAATCTTGAACTTCGTAGTGCTACCTTCCGTTCCGTCCGGTACGATCGTCACCGCCTGATTATCGGTATCATTCGTCGGGGATTCGTCTCCCGCGTTCCCGGTATTCGTATCGGTACCCTGATTTGATCCCGATTCCGCACTATTGTTTGTCCCATTCTGGGCGCCATTGTTCCCGCCTACGGCATCGCCACTGGCTGTATTACCGGTTTTGTTGCCATTTTGGTTGGTCCCCTGAGTGACCGGCGTAGGATCCGGCTCCTTATTGTTATCCGCTTGATCGTTATTATTTCCCCATACTGTGAAATACAGATAGATAACAATCAAAATCAGCACAGTAAACGACCACATCAGCGTCGTGGACAGCCATTTCGAGTTGCGCTCGTTGTGCTGCCGGCTGCGGCGCTTTTGAATCACCGGTTCCATCGTAGGTTCCGGAGCTGTAGAAGGCACGTTTTGCCGATGTTCGGCAAGCAGTTCGTCCGCGTCCAAGCCGACGGTCTCCGCATACGTTTTAATAAAAGCCCGAACATAGAAGCTACCAGGCAGAACCTTATAATCCCCCATTTCGATGGCTTCCAAATATCGTTTGCGAATCTTCGTCATTTCCTGTACGTCATCCAGCGACAAACCTCTGGCAAGGCGGGCTTCTCTTAACTGCTGGCCCAAATCCGACACGACCATCACCTCCTGCTTATGATTTCTTTATGCGGCTCATCGTTTAGAGATCGTCCGTATAAATTGTCGTGAACGTATCGTAAACGATTTGCTCATCAGGATTGTTACGCAATTCAATAATTATGTCAAAATTGTCATAACTATATTCAGACTCTTTCACGAACACATCCGGGTGTTCGATAACTTTCGTGGAAGGCATGGACATCAACTCTTGCAAGAGCTGATGATGCTTTTCATTGGAACGAAGAGTACTTATGATACCGTCAATAATAAATACATTCCTAGGGTCCATTTCATTCTCTGACAATTGGCTGCGTACCGTTTGCCGCAAGAGCGTTGAAGATACAAACGTCCATCGTTTCATCGCGCAGACGCTTCCGGCGATAATCGATTCCGTCTTCCCCACACGAGGCATCCCTCGTAGTCCGATCACCTGATGGCCATCCCGTTTCATGATTTCGCCTAGAAAATCAACCAAGATCCCCAGCTCATCCCGCGTAAATCGGAACGTCTTGCGATCATCGGAATCCCGATCGATATAGCGTCCATGACGGACGGCGAGCAAATCGACTAGACGCGGATTCCGCAAAGCGGTGACCGTAATACTGTCCACCTTGTTCAATAACTGACTGACTTGTTCGATTTTTCCGTCATCATTGGTCTCGAGCAGCAGCCCGCGCGTCTTGCCTTCCACGCCGTTAATCGTTAAGATGTTGATCTCCAACATCCCTAACATGGAGGCGATATCCCCCAAAAGTCCTGGGCGATTTTTATGTATTTTATATTCTAAGTACCATTGCTTCTCATCCATCCCAGACACCTTCTCCATATCCTCTTGCTCTTTCGACAAAATAGTTCTTAATTCCTGCTAATTCGCAGAAAACAATTTATAAAGAACAAATCTTCCCATTCCTGATAACAGATGTTCATATGTGTTTTATGATATATAAAATAAAATTGAAAGGCAAGCGGGCGGAGAAAATGGGGGAAAAGCTCCCGAAGCGGGAGCTTTTCCAAAGATCGAACTATGCGTTTTTCTTGGCCAACTTCACCATCAGACGAGCGATGGTCTTCCGCTCTTCTTCCGTACCCACATCCCAAATTTCTTTGAGCGCGCGGTTGGATTCGTTTTGCGGATCCACTTTGTCGTCCAGAAAACCGCCGATTTCGTATGCGAGGTTGGTGATTTCCTCTTCGCTGAAGCCGGCATTTTCCGCATGCTTGACGCGATCACCCAGGAATTTCTTCCATGTATCAAAATTTTTGAGTACTGTTGACATGATAAATCCTCCTTCGCTTGGCGATTTAAAATCAACAGTCGTAATATGCGAAAATCCCGGGGAATTTATGCGCGCGCCGAGCTCCAACACTTAATCCAAAACCTGTGAAAACATCGGACTCAGGTAATCCAGCCGCCGTTGGGGCTGATGATTTGCCCGGTGATATAACCGGATTCCGGCAGCGCCAAAAAATAAACTAATGAGGAGATCTCCTGCGGTGAACCCAGCCGTCCTATAGGAATATCCTCCTCCAACTGCCGCAACTCCTCCGCATCAAACCGCTCCATCATCTCGGTCTTCACCGCTCCTGGAGCGACGGCATTCACCGTAACACCGGAGGGGGCCAGTTCCTTGGCCAGCGCTTTGGTAAATGCATTAACTCCGCCTTTGGCTGCCGAATAGGCAACCTCACAAGAGCCACCCGTGATTCCCCAAACGGAAGAAACGTTGATAATACGCCCGAAGCGTTGGCTGATCATATGCGGCATAAACAGCTGGCTGCAGAGAAACACACTTTTCAAATTGACGTTCATAATGTCGTCCCATTCGTCTTCGGTCACATCGGACAAGAGTGCATAATGCGAGATGCCCGCGTTGTTGACCAATATGTCGGGATACAACCCGTAATTTTCGAGCCGTTCCTTCATCCGCAGGATCTGCTCCTTGCTGCGCAGGTCTGCCGCGACCGTGTACGCCTTGGCTCCGAGCTCCAAGCATTTGCGGGCGACCTCATTGGCCGCTTCGTGAGATTTCATATAATGAATGACCACGTTCATGCCCACCGAAGCGAACCGCAGCGCCACCTCGGCGCCGATCCCCCGGCTTGCTCCAGTGATGAGGACGGTCATGTCCGCGATATTTTTTCCTATCCCATGATTGGTCTGCATTTACGGGCTCACCACAATCGAGACGGCAAGCTGCTCCCAATCGATATGCTCGCGCAGCCGCGCGTTAATCTCTTCCAAGGTCAGCGATTCATAAATCGGAAGGACCGTAAACAGATCGCCGCCGCGGAATTTGTAACGGGTGAATTCGTGAGCGATGTTCTCCGGCGAGTTCAACATGCGCAAGTATCCGCCGATCTTCTTCTTGCGCGCCCGTTCAAAATCTTCCTGACGGAATCCGGAAGCGAGCACCGCCTCAGTTTCCTCCTTAATTACAGCCAGCATCCGGTCTGGATCCTTCGTATCCCCGCCGATCGCCGAAAACGCGTAATTCGGGTTGCTGTTGTATTCATGTCCAAAGCTGTCAGAGATCAGGTCGAGATCATACAGCTTTTGGTACAGCTTCGTGCTGGCCCCAAACAGCAGATCCAGTGCCAGCTTCGTAGCCAGATCTCGGCGCAGCAATTCCTCGCCGGTAAAGCCGAGGCGCGTCTCTTTAAAGCCGAATAAGCATTTTGGCTGCGACACCGGCAGGCGGGATTCCCGCCGTTTCTCCGACACTCCACGCGGCTCCGGATCAAACAACCGCTCGATGGATCCTTGCGGTTTGTATTCCTTTTTCGCTTGATTATCCCGGACCAGCTTGAAGACTTCCTCCGGATCTACCCCGCCAACGACGAACAACAGCATGTTGCTCGGATGGTAAAACGCATTGTAGCACGTATACAACGTTTCCTTGGTAATGGTGCCAATCGATTCTACGGTGCCGGCGATGTCGATGTGAACCGGATGCACCTTATACATCGCTTCGATCAGGCCAAAATAGACCCGCCAATCCGGGTTATCCCGATACATGCCGATCTCTTGGCCGATAATGCCTTTTTCCTTCTCGACGTTCTGGTCGGTAAAGTAAGGATGCTGTACGAAATTAATCAGCGTCTCCAAGTTGGCCGCAATCTTCTCCGTTGCCGAGAACAGGTAGACCGTCTGGTCGAAGCTGGTAAACGCATTCGCGGAAGCGCCTTGGGAAGCAAAGGTGGCAAAAATATCGCCTTCAGGCTCCTCAAACATTTTATGCTCCAGAAAATGGGCAATACCATCTGGAACCGAAATGTCGTCTTGCCCTTCTACCCGGAAATGGTTATCGATTGAGCCGTATTTGGTCGCGAACGTGGCGTACGTTTTCTGGAAGCCCGGTTTTGGGAGTACATACACCTGCAAACCGTTGTCCATCGTTTCGCGATACAGCGTTTCCTGCAAAGCGTCATAACGTATCGTTTCCATCCGCCTACCCCTCCTTCTGGCCTGTCAAAAAGTATATCGTATCAAGCTGGACGGTTTCCGCGGCCGCTACAACATCTTTAGGTTGAACCTGCTCGACTTGATGAAGCAGTTCCTCCGCCGACCGGTCTTTACCAGACAGAACGCGGTTGAAGTCATAGGCGATCATATCAAAAGCGGAATCCTGCATCTCCAGCAAGCTGTTGCGGATCATCGCCTTCGTCTGACTCATCTCCAGCTCGCTGATTTCTCCAGCACGCATGCTGTCCAGCTGCGCTTCGATAATGCGAAGGGCTTTCTCATAATTGGCAATTTCAATGCCGGATTGAATGCTGACGATGCCTTTATGCCCGTCGTAACGAGAGGCGGCATAGTATGCCAAGCTTTCTTTTTCCCGTACATTGAGGAACAGCTTAGAGTGTGGATAGCTGCCCAGAATGCCGTTATAGAGCAGCAAGGAAGCATAGCGATCGTCTCCATAAGTGATCGGTGTACGAAGACCTAAATTCAATTTGCCCTGATTGACGTCGAGCACTTCTTTTACGGTCCGAACTTCCTTCCCTCGAAGATCCACCTGCTCCGGCTTATATGCTGGAGTGGTTGAACGATTCAAGCTAAAATGCTTGGCAACCAGCTCCTCCACCTCGGCCAGCGTCGTGTCGCCCACCACATATAAATCCAGGTGCGCTTGCTGCAGCCAGCTTTGGTAGGAGGCGTATAAGGATTCGGGCGTTATGCCGTCCAGTTCGCTCCGTTCACCCAATGGATGGAGGCGGTACGGATCGTCCTTAAACATCTCTTCTGTACAGCGTTCAGCCGCATAGCGAATTTTATCGTTAATGATCCCTTCCAGCTTCTTACGAACGGACTCCCGTTCGGAGTTCACATAGGCGGTGCGGAACACCCCGTTCTCCTTCGCCGGCTTGGTTACGACTTCCCCTAGAAAAGCAAAGCTTTGTCCCAAGAGGGAATCGTTGCTTTTGACAAAAGAATCATTAATCGTGTCCATACGGAACTGGACCATTTGGTAATTGCCGCGTTTATATACATCAAAGCCGAAGCCCGCTCCGTACATATGCTCCAGCTGCTCGCGGAACTGCGTCGTTTCCGGATATGATTCCGTACCCCGGCGCAGTACGAACGGAGTAAGGGCCGTTGCGGTAACCGTTTGCTCTTGCAACGGCAGTCCCGCATATAGAGAAATGGCAAAAGTTTTGAATCGGTTGGTCGGCAGGACATGCAGACGAATATGGCCTACGGTGCCGCGCTCAAATCGCGTTTTGTTCAAAGCCAAAACTCCTTTACAAGAAAGTCAGTTCCATTCTATACCAATTCAAAGGAAAGAAGCAACCTGACGACAAGCGGCTGCTCCTTCGAAACTTAGCTATTTACATGCAGAAAATATGCTCTCCGATCGTCTTCACCTGCGGACGCGACCAGATCCATTTCGATGTCGCCGTTTTTGGGTTAAAGTAATACAAGCAACCGCCGGTTGGATCCCAGCCGTTTAGCGCTTGCTGCACAGCTTTACGTGCCTGTTCGTTTGGCTCCAGCCAGATTTGACCGTCGGCAACGGCTGTAAATGCGCCTGGCTGAAATATCACGCCGGATACGGTGTTAGGGAAGCTCGGCGACTTCACCCGGTTCAAAATAACCGCAGCTACGGCAACCTGCCCTTCGAAGGGTTCCCCCCGTGCCTCTCCGTATACCGCATTCGCCATAATTTTTAAATCGTTCTCCGACAGCCCCATAGTGTTAGAGGCGGATAGATCTTCGGATTCGGCTTTGACGCTGCCGCCGCCACTGGACTTATTGGCCGCACCGTCTTGGGACTTCTTGCTTCCGCCGGTATTCGCGTACTCCATGCCTGGCTTCCAGTTTTTTGTGGCATTGTACAGCTTCAGTTTCGTTTTGGGACCTGCGAGTCCGTCAACCTTCATGCCAAATTCCGACTGAAACCATTTAAGCGCCTCGAGGGTTTTGGGTCCAAAATAACTGTCCAGCTTCCCATGATAAAAACCGAGATAAGCGAGCCGTCCTTGCAGCTCATACACGTCCTTCCCGAAAGCTCCATAATCGATAACCTGTTCACTGAACGCGGGCTGCGCTTTATAAGTATTGACTTTGCCCTCGGTAAGCGTATGCCGGAGCACGTCGGCCCCGTATCCGATTCCGAACAAGAGCAGCACTAAACCGGAGGCAAACCAGATCTTTGCTTTCTTCATACGTTTAGCTCTACCTCTCTTCTTAGAAGTTGTTCTACAAGGATGGGTAACTTTAGTATGACAACCGTTGTCCCTTCCTATGCACCCATAAGGTTCGAGCTAGACGAATTAAAGAAAAGGGAAGGCCCCTTCGATTCTACAGAATCAAGAAGAGATCCTTCCCATTTTATATTGATCGATGGACATTAACACTTCCCGCGGTTTGCTGCCTTCATATGGCCCAACAATTCCTCGCGCCTCCATGGAGTCAATCAGACGCGCAGCACGAGTATACCCAACCCGCATCCGTCGTTGCAGCAAGGAAACAGAGGCTTGCTTGGCTTCCAGTACGATTTGGACGGCTTGATCAAAGAGCTCGTCCTGTACTTCTTCGGTTTCCTGTACTTCTTCATCCACTTCAGGTACCAGGCTTTCGTCGTATTCGGCTTGGCCTTGCCCCCGCACATAGTTTACAATCGCCTCGACCTCCTGGTCGCTCATAAACGCGCCCTGCACCCGGATCGGCTTAGACGCGCCCATCGGCATATAGAGCATGTCCCCGCGGCCTAGAAGCTTCTCGGCACCAGCCATATCCAGAATCGTTCGGGAATCGACCTGAGACGATACGCCAAACGCGATCCGTGACGGGATGTTGGCTTTGATTACGCCGGTGATGACGTCTACCGAAGGCCGCTGCGTCGCGATGATCAGATGGATCCCCGCCGCCCGGGCCATCTGCGCCAAACGAGCGATGGCATCCTCGACATCGCTGGCTGCAACCATCATGAGGTCCGCTAACTCGTCGACAATCACCACGATATACGGCAACACCGCCTCAGGTTGGTCCGCCATCATTTGGTTGTAGCCTTCAATATTCCGCGCTCCCGATTTGGAGAATAACTCATATCGTTTCTCCATCTCCACCACGATCTTCTTCAGCGCTAGTGAAGCGCGCCGCGGATCGGTCACAACCGGAGTGAGCAGATGCGGAATACCGTTATACACATTAAGTTCGACCATTTTCGGATCGACCATCATAAATTTCACTTCATCCGGCTTCGCTTTGAACAGAATGCTGGTGATAATGCCGTTAATGCACACCGACTTCCCGGAGCCGGTAGCCCCGGCCACCAGCAAGTGAGGCATCTTCGCCAGATTGCCCACGATCGTTTGACCGGAAATATCTCGCCCAAACGCTATGCTTAGCTTAGACTCCGCCTCCATAAACGTTGGCGTCTCCATCACCTCACGCATCGTCACCAGCGAAACCTCGTTGTTCGGCACCTCGATACCAATCGCAGATTTCCCTGGAATCGGTGCTTCCATCCGGATATCCTTCGCTGCCAGAGCCAAGGCGATATCGTCCGTTAAGTTAACAATTCGGCTGACCTTCACACCGATATCCGGCTGAATTTCGTAACGGGTTACCGCAGGTCCGCGTACGACCTCCAACACCCGGGCCCGTACGCCAAAGCTTTCGAGCGTAGCTTCCAGCTTCCGCGCGGTTTGCATATAATCCGCTTGATCACCGGACTTCCCTGCCCCAGCCGGTTTCGACAGAAGCCGGAACGAAGGCAGCTTGTACGGCTTCGGAGCGGGCTTAGGCGCAGGCGGCGGTGCCGCAGCTTGTCCGTCGCCCTCAGCCTCACCAGCCCCCTCAAGCATATCGGCTGCAGGATTCCCAAGCCCGGATTTATCATTATCCCCGGAGATATCCCCTCCTACTGGATCAAGTACATCCTGTGCTGTTTCCTCGAATGGGACGCTAGGAGAGAGAGCGCTATGCAGCCCAGGCTCGTCCTCATCGGGTTCCTCATCTTGATGGAAGCTTTCCTGCTGAATGTGGTCGAAGAAATCACGGATAATCGGCCCTGTGTCACTGCCAGCGAATCCATCTGACTTCCTAGACTCGTCCTCATCCCTGCCGATATAGTTGACTTCATTCCAGTTGATTCCTGCATCCACCGATTGCTCAGCAGACTCCGCGACCGCAGGCTTCTCATCTTCGATGGGCGCTGCTTCCACTGGTTCATCAGATCTTCCCTTGAAGTTCAGCAGCTGGAAAAATACCGGCTTCTTACCGCTTGCAGTTGGCACCGCTTCTTCATCGAGAGAAGATTCTTCATCCTCCGAATCATCATAAGTGGTAACCACAGGCTCTGTCTTCTTCACCGCTCGTTTAGCTTTGTTCCGCACGGGGATCGGACGAAGCATGCGCATTTTTTTTCCGAAGTTTTCGGCCAGCACGGCCAATCGGGAATTCAGCATTCGGAATAAATCCACATACGATAATCCGGTCACCAGCATGAAGCTAATCGCCAACAGTACGATCATAATCAGCTTCGCACCGGCCATGCCAAACAAAGAATAAAGCAAAGCAAATTCAAGTGCACCAACATAGCCGCCGCTAATATCCAGGCCCAGCAGGCTGATGCCGGCATCGCTCACCGCAGGCTGGAACAACGCTGTTTGCAGATCGCGGTGAATCTGGCCCAGCACATTACCTGTAGATAAAGGCACGGCTGGCGCCAGCTTATGCTGCATGGCCGAAATGGTGCTCATCAGCGTCAGCGCTAACACTGCCAGCAGCACACCGCTGCGGCGAGCGTTCCAGCGATTCGGCCATTTCCGGTTGATCATGACAGCTAGTCCTATGTAAATGCCAATTAAGGGGATCACAAAATAAAATTTGCCGAGGATCAACGCAGCCATTTTCGATAGCGTCCTTCCTACGGCAGCCTCCCCGCTCAAGGCGATAATCGATAAAGTGATTAGGATGATTCCGTATATTTCGTATTTCAGTATGCTGCCGATCGCAGCTTTCCTCTTCTTCCGTTTCCGTGGCAAAACGAAAACACCCCCTAGATGAATATTATACCATATTCACCGAGGGGGGCCTAGAAAAGATGCCGTCGCCGGCATAGATTCTCACTTTAATAACGTGGGGTAAAATGTAATTTGCCGCCCGGGCGCCAGATCGGGGTTCAAATAATCCTCCAGTCGGCAGCGCAGCAGCCGTACGATGGTCGCCCGATTGCCCTCCTCCATCCGCACCTGCATCAGCACGCCGTTCAGTTCGATTTCACCGTACGCCGCCTGGTTTTCGGCATTCTCCCAATAAGCCTCCTCCGGCAAGATCGTATAATGCGTCATTGGGTTATCCCTCCTGCTTGCTTCGCTTGTCGCTTCGATTCAATCATCGAATTCAGCTTGGCTAATCCATCCCCAATCCCGCCGATGGCATCAATTAGCCCGTACTTCACTGCATCGCTGCCGCCAACTGCTGTACCGATATCCCGGTTTAATTCCCCCGTCTTAAACATCAGCTCCTTGAACTTCTCCTCGGATATCTTCGAATGGGTTGTTACAAAACGCACGACCCTTTCTTGCATCTTCTCAATATACTCAAAAGTCTGAGGAACTCCGATCACTAGCCCGGTCATGCGAATCGGATGGATGGTCATCGTGGCGCTTTCGGCGATCAAGGAATAATCGGAGGCCACAGCAATCGGAACACCGATGCTATGTCCCCCGCCGATAACAACCGTGACGGTAGGCTTGGACAGGGAAGATATCATCTCTGCAATGGCAAGCCCAGCCTCCACATCGCCGCCTACGGTATTTAATATAATTAACAGTCCTTCAATCCGCGGATTCTGTTCCGCTGCCACTAATTGAGGAATAACATGTTCATATTTCGTTGTCTTATTTTGCGGCGGAAGCACTAAATGCCCTTCGATCTGACCAATGATCGTTAAGCAATACACATTCGATTCACCGGGAGTAGGCACCGCCGTTTGCCCGAGCTGCTGAATCATTTCTGGAACTGTGGCTTCTTTTTTCTCCGGTTCGGTCGTTGGCGGAAGTTCAGATTCACTGCGAACGCTTGATTTGCTTAGGTTCTTATCCATGATTAAGCCTTCCTTTCGGTGTCGGCAATCCGACGAAGTCTCGTTGCTCTATGCAGCCCTTAGTATGCCGACAACCTTCTTCAATCTATGCAAGAGAGACCTCAAATCAGGAACCTCACGCCATATCGCATGAAAACGACAAAAAGCCCCTTTCCTGCGGAAACCGTCCATAATAACCGGCAGGAAAGGGGCGACTGTGTGCTTAAGTTGGTTAATTCATCATTATACTTCCATGATGATCGGCAAAATCATCGGTCTACGGCGCGTTTGCTCATACAAGAATCGGCCAAGGGCATCCTTCACGTTGGTTTTCAACGAAGCCCATTCGTTTACGTTC
Organism: Paenibacillus sp. J14; assembly: GCF_000518465.1. Lineage (NCBI taxonomy): Bacteria > Bacillati > Bacillota > Bacilli > Caryophanales > Paenibacillaceae > Paenibacillus > Paenibacillus sp. J14. The sequence continues at coordinate 41,581 of NZ_JADQ01000030.1, forward strand.
TCGCTCATCAGCTTCTCCAGTGTACTGGAGACAATACGGTTCGCTTCTTCCAGCAAGCCTTCCGATTCACGTACATAAACGAAGCCGCGGGAGATAATATCCGGTCCGGATACGATCGTTCCGTCTTGCTTGCTCAGCGTGACAACCACAACCAGGATCCCATCTTGGGATAACAGTTTGCGGTCGCGCAATACGATATTGCCGACATCGCCTACGCCAAGACCGTCGATGAGCACATTACCAGCTGGAACTTTCCCAGCTTTGCGAGCTACACCGTTCTGAATCTCAATCGTATCCCCGATATCAATCAGGAAGATATTGTCTGGATCAATACCAACCGACTCCCCAAGCAAAGCATGCTTCCGCAGCATACGATATTCCCCGTGGATCGGAATAAAATATTTCGGCCGCATCAGGTTCAGCATGAGCTTCAGCTCTTCCTGGCTGCCGTGACCCGAAACGTGAACACCGGAATTCGATCCGCTGTAAATGACTTCTGCTCCGAGGCGGAACAATTCATCAATCGTCCGGCCTACGTACTTCTCATTACCCGGTACCGGTGTTGCCGCGATGATAACCGTGTCGCCTGGAAGAATATCAACCTTGCGATGCGTCGAGCGAGCCATCCGCGTCAAGGCGGACATCGGTTCACCTTGGCTACCAGTGCACAAAATGACAACGCGATCTGCAGCCATCTTGTTAACTTCTTCCGGCTCAATGATGATTCCGTCCGGTACGTTCAGATACCCTAACTCTTCCGCGATTGTCACCACGTTCACCATACTGCGGCCAATGATGGTCAGCTTCCGGTTCGTTGCGTGTGCCGCATCGATGACTTGCTGAATCCGATGAACATTGGAAGCGAAGGTTGCTACAACTACGCGTTGCTTCGCTTTATGGAAAATATCGCTAAGTACGATGCCAACATTCTTCTCCGATGGCGTAAAGCCCGCTCTCTCCGCATTAGTACTGTCAGATAACAGCGCTAGCACGCCATTCTTCCCGATTTCGCCCATTCGGTGCAAATCCGCATATTGATCATTGACTGGGGTATGATCAAATTTGAAGTCACCGGTATGAACGACATTCCCTTCCGGAGTTTCGATGCATACACCCACCGAATCCGGAATACTATGATTCGTCCGGAAGAATGAAGCTTTCATCGTTGTTCCAAGCTCAATCACGGAATCGGCATTGATCAATACGCGTTTCGTTTCGCCGAGCAGTCCCGCTTCCTTCAGTTTGTTCTCAACCAGACCTAAAGTTAATTTCGTCCCGTAAACCGGAACGTTCAAGTTCTTCAGCACGTAAGGCAAACCGCCGATATGGTCTTCATGGCCGTGCGTCAATACGATGCCTCTTACTTTATCGCGGTTCTCCGTCAAGTAAGTGATATCGGGAATGACGATGTCGATGCCGAGCATGTCCTCTTCCGGAAACTTAAGTCCGGAGTCGATGACAACAATGTCATTGGCATATTGAACGACATACATGTTCTTCCCAATCTCTGCGACGCCGCCCAATGCGAAAATCGTCAATTTCTCATTATTTATTTTTTTAGACAAGTGAATCTAACCCTCCTATTATTATGGACGTCGTATCGAAAATCCCTATGGAAATAGCTCCAAACGCTACATCTAAATTCCAAAGCCTGTAAATTGCAGGAATAAACAATCGCCTTGATCAAGACGAACTCGCCGTTTCTCAAAGTCATATCAAATGGTTGTTCAATCAAGTTCTAGTAAAATCCACAGCTTCATCCATACCAAGCGGTCTGGTAAAACGTTCTCCGTACTCGCTTACACTGGCAGAAGCCAACTTCTTGAACAAGCCATTTAATTCATAATTCACCGCACCCAGTCACTTGAACTCATTATACATGATTAAATTGGCAAAAAACAAGTCAGCGCTTTTCCCTACGTCTAACCTTACCTTGTGCCACGACAAAAAAACCGATGCCTGCAAATCAGGCATCGGTTTCTGGGAATACAGCACATATCTGGTTATTCAAAGATAGACAGCCGCTATTTGAGGAAGCTGCGAATCCGCTGCGCTTCTTGTTCACTTGGCGGCACCAGCGGCAAACGAACCGTTCCTACTGGATGGCCGGTTTCATTTAATGCATACTTCACGGCTACTGGATTCGGGCATTCAAACAACACCTTAAATAACGGCAGAAGCTCGCGATGCAACTGGCTTGCCCGCTCTACGTTCCCATTAAAGAATTGTGCAACCATTTCTTTGATGGAGCGGCCTGCGACATGGCTGGCCACGCTAATGACACCGTAAGCTCCGACCGCCATCGCTGGAAGTGCCGAGGCATCATCACCCGAATAAACCTTAAAATGCTCCGGCGCCTGGGCAACGATCATAGCAACCTGATCCAGAGGCGCGCATTCCTTGGTCCCCACGATATTTGGGATTTGCGCCAGCCGCAGCGTCGTTTCCACGCTCAAGCTGACAACTGTACGGCTAGGCACGTTGTACACGATAACCGGCAGGCTGGTTACAGCCGCAATCGCTTCGAAATGGCGGAAAAGGCCTTCCTGATTCGGCTTATTATAATACGGAGCGACCAGCAAAATCCCGTCTACTCCGCATTTTTCAGCTTCACGCGTCAAATGAACGGAATGAGCAGTATCATTGCTTCCTGTGCCAGCAATAATTTTGCAGCGTCCGGCTGCATGTTTTACCGCGAAGGCAAACAGCTCAAGCTTTTCTTCATCCGTTAGTGTAGGGGACTCCCCCGTCGTTCCGCTTACGACCAAACTGTCAGATTGCTGCTCCTCCACCAAATAGTCGATCAGGCTTGCGGTTTGGTCCCAGTCAATTTTTCCTTGATCATTAAAAGGCGTTACCATGGCTGTAATCATTCTTCCGAAATCAATCACGCCATATCCTCCTCCCGTCTCCCGCTTCGCTTATTTATTGCCGTCTTCTCAGTATGCCTTCAATTTCCTTAAGCGATGAATTCACATGCTTGGTTAGCGGCCCAGTTCGAACTTCGCATGCAACGCTCGTAGCGCCTGCACCATATCGTCCTTCCGCACCAAAACCCAAATCGTAGTATTCGAATCAGCCGATTGCAAAATCTGAATGCCCTGCTCGGTCAGAGCCTCAACGATCTTGGCCATAATTCCAGGTACGCCGTTAATGCCGCCGCCGATGACGGACACCTTGGCGCATCCCGTGCATATTTGCGGTGAAAGGTCCAGCGATCTCAACACCGCTTCTGCCTTCGCCGAATCTTTATCAAAGACCGTATAAACGACACCGGTTGGGGTCACATTAATAAAATCAACACTAATGTCGTTCTCTGCCATGGATTTAAAAACTTGCAGCTGTAGATGATGCGGGCCGTTGCCAACGGATTCCACCCGGATTTGCGTCACGTTCGCCACATAGGCAATCCCAGTCACGTAACGATCCACAATCCCCAGTTGTACGTCCTTAAAACCTTCGGGGTTAGCAACCAATGTTCCTTCCCCTTGCGAAAAAGTCGAGCGAACCCGTACCGGAATTCCTGCTTGCATCGCAATTTCTACAGCGCGGGGATGAATAACTTTAGCCCCTTGATGCGCCATGTTGCAGATTTCTGCGTAGCTGACGTATTCCAGCGGCTTCGCATCCTCGACAATCCGGGGATCCGCAGTTAAGATCCCGTTCACATCGGTATAAATATCAACCATTTCGGCGTGTAACGCAGCCCCTAACGCCGTAGCCGAGGTATCGCTACCTCCACGCCCCAGCGTTGTGAAGTCGCCGTCTTGATTTTGACCTTGAAACCCTGTCACAATCACGACATCCTTCTGCTGCAGTTCTTCCAGCACCCGTGTCGGAACGATATCCAGAATTCTCGCATTGCCAAACTGGCTGTCCGTTCGGAATCCAGCTTGAGCTCCAGTCAAGACGACCGAAGAGATGTGCTGCTCAGCTAGCAAGCTGCACAGCTTGGCTGCGGAAATAATTTCGCCGCAAGCCATCAGTAAATCTTGTTCGCGAGGGGGTAAATAGCAATCCCCTTCAGACACCAAATCAAGCAAGGTGTCCGTTGCGTAAGGATCCCCTTTTCGGCCCATAGCCGAAACCACCACGACGAGCCGGAAACCGTTATCCAGTTCCCGGCGTACGTGTGAGATGACATGCTCTCTCGCTTCTTTCGTCGAAAGAGACGTGCCACCGAATTTTTGCACCAAAATGCGCATGGATATTCCTCCAGTTAATAAGTGCGGAGTAAAGCGATGACTTCATTCCGTTAGTAATAGCAAGATTAACGAACCCAGAGCTTCGAAAACATACCCCTTCGCCGCAATGATCTCCGCGATGGTATACGGCATTCCATGCTGCGCCTTTGAGCAATTTGTTCCGATACTTCCCACCTATATTGAGTCCGTCCTGTAAAGATCACGGCGTGAAACAACCCGAACGGTGCTTCATACATGGTATGCCGGCTGCGCAACGTTATCCATGAAAACGTTCGATAATTAACGGTTGCAGCTGTTTGCCTTCAAGCGCGGCATAGCATGTTTCAGGAATCAGTTCCATATTTGCTACGAGCGAATTCGGTTTGCCGGTCGGATTGTCTTGACCAAACGGAACGAAATATACGTTCTTGGCCACAATTAATTTCGCGATATTTGCCAAATTAAAACCTAAACCGTCATTCGTCGACACCGCGATGACAAGCGGTCGCCCGTTTCTCAGCTGGGCTTTAGCGGCCATCAATACGGGACTATCCGTTATCGCATTCGCCAGTTTGCTCGTCGTCGTTCCCGTGCAAGGAGCGATAACCAACACGTCCAGCAGCTTGCTTGGACCCAGCGGTTCGGCTTCGACAATTGAAGAAATAATATCATTCCCGGTAATATCTTTCAACTGTTTGCGCCAATCCTCCGATTTACCGAAACGGGTGTCGGTCGTCAGTACCGACTGGGATATGATCGGCACAACCTTCGCCCCTCCGTCAATAAATCGTTGGATCTGTGGCATTACCTCAGCAAACGTACAATGCGAGCCCGTAATGGCGTAACCTACCGTTTTACCCTGCCAATTCACTGTTCATCCCCCCGTGATTGATACTCATCCATAATCGACTGACAAATCGTGTTCGCCATAATAATTCCAGCCGATTTGGGAGCGACGATTCCGGGGAGGCCAGGGGCTAAAATCGCCTTCACTCCGCGCTTCTCAGCGAAACGGAAATCCGTTCCACCAGGCGCCGAAGCCAGGTCGATAATCACCGCCGTACGGGGCAGTTTCGAGATGATTTGCGCTGTGACTATCATAGTCGGAATTGTGTTAAAAATCAAGTCAACATCCCCTGTGTTGGCGGCCAAATCCCTTGTCACAAAAGGCTTCCAGCCCATTTGCACCGCCCTGGCCACATCAGCTTCACGACGTACCCCTACCCTCACATTCGCTCCCAAACCTTGCAGCGTTCTTGCCAGCGTAAACCCTGTCCTCCCGATCCCAAGTACGATACAGTTCGAACCGTGAATCGTGATGTCCGTGTTCTGAATCGCCATCATTACTGCGCCTTCCGCCGTTGGAATCGAGTTATAAATGGCGACGTCATCACGTTCGAGCACCTCGATGATCCGGAAGCCGTGCTCCTCGCCCATTTGCTTTAGGAAGCTCTTGGCAATACCGGTATAGACCAGCGTGCTTGTTCGGACGGAGGCAAACCATTCCCGTTTAATGACCAGTTGTTCTGTAGAGAACGGCGCCGGGACGACACCGTGATCATCGCAACCGATTACCGGAAGGATGATTACGTCCGCGCCGGCCAGCAAGCCGGGGCTTAACGTCTCCTGCGAGACTCCTTTAAGGGGTGTTTCCCATCGGTCGAATCCAACAACCCGTACTGTAGCATCCAGCTCGACACATTTGTTGATGACCTCCACCTGCCGGGCATCCCCACCGAGGAATACAATTGTGATTCCGGTCAGCATTCTTAGACGGCACTCCTTCCAAGCAACACAGTATAGACCATCTTATGCCGCGGCCTACGAAGTGGTGAAAGTCTAGAATGCGTTGCGAAGCTGACGATGTGTATATCGTCATAGCAAACCTTTCCAGCAATTTTATAGGATACATTCCATATTATTGCAGCCGCTGCAGTCTTTTGAACAAGCTAGGAAAACGATCCGAGGTATTTGTGAATCGATGGATGGCATAAGGAGCAACGTAAGAAGTTACGGGATACTATCAGATCGATGGGATAGGGAAGTGGAGTTAGGGTTGATGTTCTTGTGAGCGTCATGCGGATGCACCGTCGTTTCTACTGCAGCGCTGTAAAGCGGCTTAAAGGCAGAGGGCCTGCTTGAATCTAGAGCTGCCGTTATACTGGACTTTGGAAGGACCGATGGTCATTCGCTCGACGCCGCTGTTTCAGGGGGGCGATCTTTTATTCGAGTTAGAGCGAGCTAAACCTTAGACGAGCTGTCCGAGCTGACCAATGTAGTGCCAACTGAAAATGAACATTGGTTAAAAATTATGGGATGCTCTTAAGATACAGGAGATGAAGATTCAGCACGCGGCTGTACACTTACGAAACAATACTGGGGGAACTCGGTGGTTATAAAAAGTGTGGACGGTCTTTCTTGCCACGGACCTCAGCAAAATTCGGAGACCTTTAAACACGTCATGTGAGCCACTTACGAACGCAAAGAAAGAAAATAAGGGTAAAAAAGTTCGCTATTTCCGGTCAAACCGATAATAGGAACCTTATTTACCCTTATCTTTAAGCCGTTCTGGTTGAACGCGCCTCAGCGTCTTACTTCGTGCCCGTATGCCCAAACCCGCCGGCGCCGCGAACCGTCTCCGACAGCTTGTCTACCTGCACGAGGTTCACCTCGGGAACGATCTGGAACACCATCTGAGCAATCCGTTCATTCCGCCGGATCACGAACGGTTCCTGACCAAGATTGATCAGCAGCACCTTGATTTCGCCGCGGTAATCTGCATCGATGGTTCCCGGCGTATTCAGGCACGTAATCCCGTGCTTCAACGCCAGCCCGCTGCGCGGGCGAATTTGCGCCTCTAAGCCGCCGGGCATCGCGATCGCGATCCCGGTCGGTACGAGGGCGCGTTGCCCTGGCTGGAGCGTCAGCTCCTCTGTAACGGCGGCGTAGAGGTCAAAGCCGGAAGCCAGCTCCGACATTTTACGCGGCAGCTCAATATCTTCATTTCCTGCCAAACGATTAATTTGCACTTCAAACGACAAGCTCATCTCTCCTAACTCCCGATATCACGCGATCAGACGCCCCCACCATAGCAAGCGAAAATGGATGACTAAACATGCCCTTCAATACTTGGTTAACATCGTCCATCGTCACCGCCTCAATGCGGGCGATCATTTCATCTAAAGAATAATGTTTGCCGATCATCAGCTCATTTTTGCCAAGTCGATTCATGCGGCTTCCGGTGCTTTCTAAGCTCAAAATCAAGCTGCCCTTCAGCTGTTCCTTCCCCTTGCTTAGCTCGTTTGGAGTAATCCCGTTCACCGACACATCGTGCAGGATCTCCTTGGTCAAATCCAGCACTTCCTTCGTTTGACGCGGCGCGGTTCCCGCGTACACCGTAAACAGTCCACTGTCAGCGTGCGAGCTGTGATACGAGTACACCGAGTAGGCTAACCCGCGTTTCTCACGGATTTCCTGAAAGAGTCGCGAGCTCATGCCGCCGCCAAGCGCATTGTTCAGCAGCACCATCGCATACTGCTTCTCATCCCCGATCGGCAATCCGGGGAAGGACAAGCAAATATGGTTCTGCTCGGTCTTCTTGCGGTGGAACTTCAATCCGCCCAAGAACTCAGGCGCAGCCAATGGACTGGAACTTCCCCGATTCGAAAAATCACCGAAATATTGCTCCAGCAGGTCAATCACCTGTTCATCGATATTCCCTGCCACGCTAATAACCGTATTCTCGATCGTATAGTGCTCACGCATGTATTCTCGCAGATGCTCAGATTCCATAGCGCGCAGCTTCTCCTCCGTCCCTAGAATCGGAAGAGCCAGCGGATGGTCCCCGTAGGCTGCCTGCGTTACAAGATCGTGGACCATATCATCCGGCGTATCTTCGTACATGGAGATTTCCTCGACGATGACGTTTTTCTCTCTCCGCAGCTCTTCCGCATCGAACAAAGAACGGAAAAACATGTCGGACAACACGTCAACCGCAATCGGTAAATGCTCATCCAGCACTTTCGCGTAATAGCAGGTATATTCCTTGGACGTAAACGCGTTAACGTTGCCGCCAATCGCATCAAACTGTTCTGCGATGTCCTTGGCGCTGTAGCGTTCCGTCCCTTTAAACAGCATGTGTTCGATAAAATGCGAAATTCCGCCCCGCTCAGGGCGTTCATTGCGGGAGCCAGTTTTGACCCAAATCCCGAACGAGACCGAACGGCACGTTGGGATCTTCTCCATGACTACCCGAAGGCCGTTTTTCAATTGCGTTTTCTTCACGAAAGGCCCTCCTAAATGTTATGCGATGCGTTGGTTAGCGTCGTTAATAAATGCATCCCTATCCTACCAAAAAAAGGCGGAAAGCTCAACTCTACGGCACAGGAACTTCCACTCGGTCCGGCGACAGCGTTTGTTCCACGGTTCCGAGCACCAACCCTTTGCTGCGAATGGCCTGAATCATCCCTTCCAGCGCGTCGCGGCTGGCCGCCGTCGGATGCATCAAGATCAGCGTTCCCGGCCCTACATTATTGCTAATCTTACTCACGATGCTGGTTGCGGGCGGATTTTTCCAATCTACGGTATCCACCGTCCACAAAACCGTCTTCAGCCCCTGCTCTGCTGCCAGCTTGACGGTCTGCATATTATAATCGCCTGAAGGCGGCGCGAACCAGCGATTTTCCACGCCCAGCTTCTCCTTCAGCAGCTCCTTCGTTTTGGAGATCTCCAGCCGTGCCCGCGTTTGTTCCAGCTGGCTCATATTCGGATGCGAGTAGGCGTGGTTTTCGATTTGATGGCCACGCCGTTTGATTTCAGCCGCAAGCTCCCCGTTCTTCTTCAGCCAGCTGCCATCGAGAAAAAAGGTCGCCTTGACCTTCTGCTGATCCAACGTATCCAGCATCGGCACCAGGTATTCATTGCCCCAGGCCACATTGATCATGAGCGCTGCCATCGGCTTGTTCGGGTTCCCCCGGTAAATCGGCTGCGGCCCTAAATCCTCAAGATTTACTTTCGGCCGTAGCTCCCGATACACATACTCGATGTTCGCGCCCTCCGGCAACAATTTGGCTTTCTCATAGGTACGTTCGATATCTACCTCTCGACCGTTATAGCCGGGAATCGCTTTCCAGACCCGGTCGACCACCGCGTCAATTGGCTCGATCCGCTGCTTCTCCGCCTCTTCCCGGATCTTGGCCAGCAACGGATCCGTATCCTTCGCTGTCCCGCCGCTAGCCGGGTCAGGCTGGTCCTGAGCGCCCAAGTCACCGGTCAAGTCATGAATCAGGCGAAAAGCGTAGCTGTCTTCTCCCGAGCTTTTGGCAACAAAAGCCCGAATGCCGGCAAACTGCCCCAATATCATCATCAACGCAATGCAGATCGCGATGACTGCAAACTTGTTCCGCCCCATGCTAACAGCTCATCCCCTTAAACGGTTTTTGTCCCCATCATATGTTGACAAGCCTAGGGATATGCGAAAGCAATAAAAAAGAGCCAGAATTTAATTATTCTGTCTCTTTTCCCGCAAGGGTTGCCTGCGTCGATAGATTATAAATTTATTTGGATGGAGTTTTGTCCGTTTCGGCGGTTAATACCGCTTTGCGGGAAAGATTAATCCGTCCTTGGTTGTCGATCTCGGTCACTTTTACCGTTACCGTATCACCGATCGCCACAACGTCTTCAACTTTGGCGACGCGTTCCGTTGAGAGTTGCGAAATATGCACTAAGCCGTCTTTACCTGGCAAAATCTCAACGAATGCACCAAATTTCTCGATCCGTTTGACGGTCCCGACGTAAATCTCGCCAACCACCACTTCTTTGACAATCCCTTCAATGATCGAACGCGCTTTGTTGTTCATCTCTTCATTGGTAGAAGCGATGTACACGCGGCCATCTTGTTCGATATCGATCTTCACGCCGGTTTCCTCGATGATCTTGTTGATGATCTTGCCGCCGGCTCCGATAACATCGCGAATTTTGTCCGGATTGATTTGCATGATCGTAATCTTCGGCGCGTAAGGGGACAGATGCTCCTTCGGCTTCTGGATCCGTTCCATCATTTTGGACAAGATAAACAGTCGACCTTCTCTTGCTTGCTTCAAAGCATCGGACAAAATTTGCCGGTCAATGCCATCAATTTTGATATCCATTTGGATCGCGGTAACGCCTTCCGCAGTACCAGCCACTTTGAAGTCCATATCGCCAAGATGATCTTCCATCCCTTGGATGTCAGTCAAGATCGACACATGTTCGCCGTCTTTAATCAGACCCATCGCAACCCCGGCAACCGGAGCTTTGATTGGTACGCCTGCATCCATCATCGCCAGCGTACTAGCGCAAATGCTCGCCTGCGAGGTCGAACCGTTAGATTCCAACACTTCCGATACGAGACGAATCGTATAAGGGAATTCGGATTCCGGCGGAATCACCTTCGACAATGCGCGTTCGCCCAATGCGCCGTGACCGATTTCGCGGCGGCCTGGAGCCCGCAATGGACGAGCTTCGCCAACGCTGAACGGCGGGAAATTATAGTGGTGCATGAAGCGTTTCGACTCTTCGAGGTCAATCCCGTCGAGAATTTGAACATCACCCAATGCTCCAAGGGTACAGATGCTTAGCGCTTGCGTTTGCCCGCGCGTGAACAGACCGGAGCCATGCGTACGCGGCAGCAGGCTGATATCGCATTCAATCGGACGAATCTCGTCCAGTTTACGACCGTCAGGGCGTACTTTTTCATGAGTGATCAACCGGCGCACTTCTTCCTTAACGATGTCGTGAAGTACTTCCTTCACATCGGCGAGCAGCTCCGGCGTTTCTATGTATTTCTCTTCGAAATGAGCTACCGTTTCGTCGTTAATCGCGTCAATCGCATCCTGACGAGCATGCTTCTCAGCGATCTTCACCGCTTCAATCAAGCGATCTTGGGCATAAGCGCGAACCTCACGGTTCACTTCTTCATTTACCGTATGCAACTGAACTTGCATCTTTTCTTTACCGGCGACTTTTACGAGATCTTCAATGACGGCAACGATCCGTTTGATCTCTTCATGGCCAAACATAATGGCTTCCAGCATCACTTCTTCTGGAACTTCGTTCGCTTCCGCTTCTACCATCATGATAGCGTCCTTCGTGCCGGCAACCACGACGTAAATGTCGCTCGCTTCCTGCTGGGCTACGTCCGGGTTAATGACGAATTCCCCGTTTACCCGGCCTACAGCCACGCCTCCGATTGGCCCGTTAAACGGAACATCGGAAATGCTCAGCGCTGCAGAAGTCCCGATCATGGCGGCAATTTCCGGTTCGCAGTCCTGATCCACACTCATGACCAGGTTTACGATTTGCACATCATTACGGAAGCCTTCCGGGAAGAGCGGACGAATTGGACGGTCGGTCAAACGGCTGGCCAGAATCGCTTTTTCACTTGGACGTCCTTCCCGTTTAATAAAGCCGCCGGGAATTTTACCGACCGCATACAGTTTCTCTTCATAATTGACGGTTAACGGGAAAAAGTCCAAATCCTTAGGTTCGGAAGAAGCCGTAACCGTACAAAGCACCGCCGTATCGCCGTAGCGGACCATGACCGCCGCATTCGCTTGCTTCGCTAATCGGCCGGTTTCCAGAATGAGAGGTCTTCCTCCCAAATCCATTCTCACTTCAGTCTGCATGAAATCCCTCCTTATCACCAATACAAGTTCGGTACTGAGTTCATTATTTCCTGCTTTTCACCAATTCATAATGAGAAGCGGCGTTGACAAGAGAAGAATGTCCTCATAACAAAAGCTCCTGACGGAGCTCTTCATGGAAGCTTATCGCAACAAAGCCTAATTTGTAAAAAGCAACCCGGCTGCACACCACACGCTTCGCCAGCGTCCGCCATGCAACTAGGCTGCTTTTGTACAAACTTGTTTAATTAACGACGCAATCCAAGTTTCTCAATCAAAGCGGAGTAACGATTTACGTCTTTGTTCTTCAAGTAAGCCAACAACTTACGACGTTGACCAACCATCTTCAGAAGACCGCGACGGGAATGATGGTCCTTCTTGTGTGTACGCAAGTGGTCCGTCAAATTCACAATGTTCTCCGTAAGGATAGCAATTTGCACCTCAGGGGATCCGGTATCGGACTCATGAGTTCTGTGCTCTTGGATCAATTGTTGTTTACGTTCTTGAGTCAATGCCATCCTGTTCACCTCCTTTATCTCAAATCGCCGTTAGCCTCGTCGCCGGCGGTGAAACCGTGCAACCAAGCCAAGGTTCTCGCTGCCGATTGGAAAAAACATGTTCTTCCGCATGACAACGTTACATAGTATACCACAGCCGATGGGCAAAGTAAATGCCGCGCGATCACTCAGTTAAAATGTTACTAAAGAGGCATCGGTTCACTCACATCGAAATGTTACCGAAGGGATGTGTTTTGAAACTGAGCATGAAAACACGACGTGAAGTAATCCGTACCTTGGCTGATCAATACATGAGAGCGAAATCGCGAAATGAGAAATCTGCAATCCTTGACAACGCCGTGAAGGTGCTGGG